>DASXGO010000321.1:0-5020 GCA_036489055.1 Candidatus Cybelea sp.
AACGGAACTACCTGCGCCGACAGGTTGCTGCTTCCGGTGCAGTAGCGTGCATTGCTGCAGCCGGCCAGCGCGATCGTCCCTCCGGGAACGTCGCGATAGGGCACGGAGGTCATTTCCCCGCCTTGCAACGCCAGTTGGTAGCGGTACGACGAAATCGGATCGCGCGTGAACCAAGAGCGCACGATGTTTGCCGACGCAGTGCCCGTATTGAGGCAGGCCGCGGCCTTTCCGTAATCAACGCCGTTAATGAAAAGATGCCGGTACTGCTGGCAGTAGACCCCGGCGGAGCCCACACAGCCGACGAGCAGGGCGATCGCACCGCCCCGATCTCCTTGGGCCGACGGGCAGCCGCCGCCGACCGTTTGAGTTCGGCCATTCCAGACGAATGGCGTTACTCGATGTTCGGCACCGTACGGAACGAGTGTGTCCTCGAAAAAGTAGGGCAGCTCGCCCTGCGTTCCGCCCACGGTAAATTGAAATGAAATCACTCGATCCGGGATTTGGGTCGCTGGGTTTGCCACGAGCCAGCGGAACGCGAGCGTCGCAAGCCGTACGCGATGGCCGCCGTCGACGTCGCCGAGGCCGCCTTCGCCGTTACTCGGCTCGGCATCCACGATCTTGGTATTCGCGCATCCGCCGCTCGTATGGGCGTATAAATTCGCAATCGTATTGATCTCGACGGTCATGGACTGGCTATCCAAGAACTGAAAGCCGAATCGCCCCGCGAAAATCGGACGCTCGGCAAGTAGATATTTGAGATTGCCGCCCGAAACGGTTTTGCAAACGTTGTCGATCGCAACTTGATCGTCGATCACGCCCGCGTAGTATGGGTCGTGACAGTGGCCGCCTTGGATGATGCTGCAGGCTCCTATATTGCCTGCGCCGGTTGCTACCCCGTTAAGCGCCATGTCGTGACAGGTCTTGCCGCAAGCCCCGTTGACGAACTCACCCAGCGCGCTCTCCCAATCGACACGCTCGTGATATGGCGAGTTGCCGACACGGTCGGCAAAGCCGGATGGCCGCGTACCGCTGCCATACTCAGTCGAGACTTCGCCGAAGCCACCGACGGTAATCCCGGCGAGTAACGACGCATCGTCTTCAAAAACGCCGTATGGCGCCGGGAAATCGCTTCCGTAGTCCGAGCCTGTCCAATATCTTCGATAGAGGTACGCGTTGAACGAGCGGTCGGCGGGATTCGTTCGCATGACGTTGTCGGGATTGTCCGGGAGGCAGTTGCGTCCCGTGGGGTTGGAGTTGGCCTGCCAAAGTAGGCGATTGCCGGACGTTCTTGGGCCGGAATAGGTATGCAGAAATGCGTTCTCGTCGTTGCGAGTGGCGTACTGATAAGCCTCGCGGGTGATGGCAGTGTCGCAAAAGAGCTTGAAAAAGTTTACGTATTTGTACGGCTGACACGTTGACGTGCGGCTTACTCCGGGGCAATTCCGAGCGAGGGAAGCGCTCGTCGTTTCGGTGTTGACGAGAATTGCGGCAAAGAGATGGCGGTCGGCTTGCCCGCCAGGGTCCGGGTTCTTGCGGTCGCCGCCATAGCCGGTAACGGGAATGACCAATGGCACCGAAGCTGCTTGCGCCGGCTGCGCCGCTTGCGCCGTGGATCGAGAGGGGTAACCGAGAAAAGCGATGCTCACGAAGGCAAGCAGGTAAAGCCCGTGCCGTATTTCAATCCTGCACACGATGACCGGAGCGTTCAAGAAACACGCACTTTCTGCCTTTGCGCGTGGCGGCTTCGATCGTGCGTGCATCTCTTTGCACGGGCGGGACGCGCTCGTTCTCGTCTACCACGGCATCGTCGCCGAGGAAAAGCCCGAGCCGTTTCGTTACCACCATACTGTTGCAGAGTTCGAAGACCACCTCGATTGGCTGGGCAGTCGCTGCACCCCCGTTACTCTCGCGGACTTTGCGCGCTGGAAGCGAGGCGACTGGCATCCCCGCAAGCCGCCGGTGCTCGTCACGTTCGACGACGGCTACCGCAACAACGCAACGGTCGCGGCGCCGCTCTTGAGGCGTAAGGGAATCCCGGCAGTCTTTTTCTTAGCGTCCGGCTACGTCGCAGGCGTTCGCGTTCTCTGGCCCGATGAAGTCTTTGCTCGCGTCGCCGGGTGGACGTCGACGACGCTCGACGGCCCTGACGCAACAACCCAGGTGATCCCGCTCGACCGCGCTGCACGCGAGGCGGTGGCCATCGCGATCGTCGAGCAGTGTAAAAATATCAGCGACACGCGCCGGCGCGAGTTCATCGCTTATCTGGCGCGCGAGACGCCGGAGTGCGATCCCGCCGCTGATGTCGAGGTCCAGAGCTTCATGTCGTGGGAGGAGGCTCGCGCGCTCGGAGCGTCAGGTTTCGATTTAGGTTCGCACACGGTTACCCACCCGATTTTGGCGAGCCTCTCAATCGAAGACTTGCGGCTCGAGCTTCGCGAGAGCCGCGCGGTGATCGAAGCGCGGACCGGCCAGCAGTGCATCGCACTCGCGTACCCAAACGGGCGCGCGCGCGACATCAGCGCCGCGGTGCTTGCCGAAGTGGCCGGCGCCGGATATGAGTATGCCTTTACCGTTTCGAATCGGTGGTGCCGCCGCACCGCGGAGCCATTTCAGCTAGACCGCATCTCGCCGCCGGGGCACGCCGATCTTCCCACGTTCGCGGTACACGCCAGCGGATTTCGCGAATGGCTCAGGGCCGCAGCGAATCGCGCGGAGCCCGCGTCGCCAACGAGCGCGCTACCCACCCGATCGGAGTAACGAGCGGCGACGAGCTCAATACGGCAAGGCCAAAGAGCGGCGTCCGCCAGTCGCGCGGCGAGATAAAGCGCCTCGCAAGCTCGTTCGCGCCGCGCCACTCTCCCCAAAAACCGAGGACCGACGCCGTCTTGCACGCCCGTATTTTCAGAAACCGCCGAAGTACCGGCAGCAGCGCCGGCGGACAGACGTCGTAAAGGATGCTCTCGTCGATCAAGAACGGCTCGATCGGGCGAACGCTGCGATAGTTGCGACAAAGTTCGGACGCCCCAACGTCCATCGTGACCAGTTCGCGGCGATGGAAGTGGAACGGTTCGTTGAGGAACATCCGCGTATAGAGGGTTGCGTCTTCGGCGTAACGGCAGCCGTGTTCGTAAAACCCTCCCCATCGCCGAACGCTTTCGGTCCTCGCCAGCATCGTGCTGGGGTTCGTATAGGCGATCATCGCGACAAGATCTTCCGCGCGCGTTCCGGGTGAAATCGTAACGAGGCCTTCCTCGATGTGGCAATCGCGCCACCACCTCGCCGCAAACGAGCCTCCCGGATCCTCGTACCATCCGCAGTTGACCGCGGCAGCCGACGGATAACGCTCCAGTATCGCGACGTTCTCCGCGAGAAACTCGGGCATCCAACGGTCGTCGGCGTCGAGAAAGCCGACGTACGGAGCGCCGGCCTCGCGTAACCCGCGATTACGCGCCGCTCCAGGCCCCGCATTCGTTTGGCGAATCAGTCGGAACCGGGAATCGAACGCAGCGGTGGCCAGCTCGGCTCCGCCGTCGGTGGATCCATCGTCCACGACGATCACCTCGAAATCGCGCAGCGTCTGCGCGGCCACCGATTTTAGCGACCTGACGACGTACGATGCCTTGTTGTAGAGTGGAACGACGACCGTAACGCGCGGCATCCCGCTAACGCGCGACGATCGAGGGCACCGGCGCACGCCCCGGCAACGACGACCGGGCAGCAAAGGCTGCGAAGAGCAACATTTCCATCAAGAGCACCCAGGCAAATTTCGTCGCGAGCACATCGACGAACATTGCCGCAACGATGAGGCCGATCAGCGACGCCCGCAAAACGGGCCGAAGCCAGGCAAAAGGATCGTCGGCCGGTATGAGCCGTACGCTGCGGTATTGAAGGATCAACGCCACTGCCAAAAACAACACCCCGACGACGCCGAGTTCGACGATCGTCGAAACGATCAAATTGTGCGGATCGCGGCCCCACTCGAGGAAGACCGACTGGTGCGTTAGGAAAAACGCGCGATTATATGCCGTATGGAACGTTCCTTGCCCCGTGCCCAGGAGCCAATGTGAGGGGATCGCCGCAATCCCAACTTTCCAAATGTCGGTACGCCCGGTTCCGCTTTGCGCCGTGCCTTCTTGGATTCGCTGGCTGAGCTCACTCGGGATAATGAGGACGAGTGCGGCGGCGGCGGCCAAGAGCGAGCCGAGAAGCACGCGGCGTTTGCTGCCGAGTATCGCGATGACCGCCATCACGCCAAGCGCGACCAACGTACCGCGCGAAGCCGACAGGTAGACGGCCGTAAACGCCATTCCCAGAACGCAAAGAAGGCCGGCACGTACCCACCATCCCCGTACTTGGAAAAACGCGCCGGTAGCCATCGCGATGGGGAGCAGGAGCGACGCTCCGAATCGGTTCGGATCGAGCGTCGCGGTTCCAAAGCTAAGATAAATTCGGCCGACTTGACCCGCGATCTCCGATATATCGTGCCGCTGCGCTATCGCTACGACGCCGATGGCCGCGCCGCTCAGTATCGTCGCAAGCACGACGATTCGGAGGTCGGATGCCTCCATCGGCGTGACCACCACGATCACTAGGAGTGCTAGTGCCGACGCAATCGTAACGACGTTACCGATGGACTCTTCGGGATTGATGCTCCAGGAAAGGCTCATCGCCATCAACGCCACCAGCGCCACCCAACCCAACACCGCATAGGGGACCGCAATACGTGGGCGCTTTCGTATCAGCTCGACGGCTGCCGCCAGTGCAATCGCAAGTCCCACGATCTTCGTTACGGTTAGCCCACCGTACACGAGCAGCGCGTCGTCGATTGGAACCAAGACGATGTACAGGCCGAGCAGCGCGGGCAGCATGCGTCCCCACGACACGATGACGAGCAACGGCAATGCCCCGACGGCCGCCGCCGCCGCGTAGCCGACCTTAAGCGACATGCAGAGTCGCGGGATTGCGTACCAAGCGCCACAGTTGCCGGCTGCGGCTGCGATCGAAATGGCGACGAGCATGC
>DASXGO010000052.1:0-6456 GCA_036489055.1 Candidatus Cybelea sp.
GGTGGGGTGCCGCACACCCTCAACGTCATCGCGCAAACGAGCGGTCCGCCGCCGAAGTGGCCGAGTAGCCCGAGCCTTTCGTTTTCACCCAGCGGCAACGGCGTCTTAGGCGCTAACTACGCGAGCGGCACGATCGACGCAGGCAAATCGGTCAAAGTAAAGCTTTCAAATCCCGGCATCTATCTCATCGGCTGCGCCTATCACTATGTCTCAAATCAAATGCGCGACGTGATTCAAGTGGTCGCGGGCGCAACGCCCGGCCCGACGGCCTCGCCGGGCATGGGCAGCCAGGTCGTCAGACGCGCTGCTCTTCCGCACGCTAACGTGCAGCACGCCGCGGCGGCGCGCGAACCGCATCTGATCGATCAGAACGGCCATCCTTTCACACTCGGGTCGCTACGCGGTAAGCCGTTTGTCGTGACGTTCGTCTCGGCACACTGTACCGACGCCTGTCCGTTGATCAACGGACAATTTTCCGATGCGGCCCGCCGGATCCAAGCGCAGCATCTCAAAGCGAAGCTCGTAACGATTACGCTCGATCCGCAAAACGATTCGCCGCGTACGATGCGGGAGCTCGCGACGCGTTTCGAAGCGAATCCGCGCTATTGGCTGCTCGCCGGCGGTTCCGTACGCGACGTCGAGGCTGTGATGCGCGAGTTCGGGGTCATTTCGCAGAAAGGCCGCGACGGTTACCGCGAAGAGCACACGACGTTCGTCTACTTTTTCAACCCGGACGGAAAACTCGGCCAGACGATGCTCGCGTCAAGCAACTTGAGTGATTCCATCGTGGAAGCCGTCAGCGGCCGTCCGGAGATGGCGGAGAAATGATACGCAAATACGCAGGCGCGTTCGCGCTGCTGCTTGCCGCTTGCACGGCGGGCGGAATCCCGACTTCTTCCAGCAGCGGCGGCGGCGTGACCATCGACCTTAGCCTCAGTCAGTTCGGGCCGAAGCAGACGCCGTATGGACAAGCCGGAGCGATCTCGCCCACCATCACGACGGTTTCGGTCGGAACCCAGCTCCACTTCACAAATATCGATAACTTTTGCTGCCACACGGCGACCTTGATACCGAACGCGACGACCTTCCCGAATGGTTCCCCATTTACGCAGAAGGCAACTACGCAGAGCGGATCGACGCTCTCGGGCGGATTTACCTCCGGTGCGCTGCAGCCCAGCGCATCGTCGCAGACGATTACCGCGGATCAGCCGGGAACGTATCTCTTCGGCTGCTTCTTCCATTACGCGGCGCCGATGCGAGCAGCGATCGTTGTCCAATAAACTTCTTACCGCCGCACTTGCGCTGGCGTTCGCCGCGCTGCTCTGCGCGCCGGCGCGCGCAATCCCGATCTTCGCGCAACGCTATCACTTCCGGTGCGGGCAGTGCCACAGCGTGCTGCCGGAGCTCAACGCGTTCGGAAACTACTTCCGAAATCACGGTTACCGTTTGCCGTTACCCCAGCACGGTACGACGATCGCCGCGATTCGCTATCAGATGCAGTACGACAAGCAGCCCTCGCAAGGTAATCCGCGGTTCACTCCGGGCGGCATCGTGCTAGGAAACGCGGACATCGGCGCCATCACCGGTTTTATCCATTACACGCTCGGTGCGGGCGGCGGACCGTCGGCAGCTTTTCTGCTCTTCTTCTCAAACTACAACGCGCATACGCAGAGTCTCTATCGCGTCGGGCTCTACGAGTTGCCGCTGGCGCAGTCGCCGGGCGAGCGTCTCGACGACCTGCAGCAGTACGGATATTACGGCGCGCACGTCGGCTTGAACAATCTGCCGCTCTCATCGCCGCGTTGGGGACTTCAAGGCGTTCGCACCTTCGGCAAGCTCATGGTCTACACGACCGCCAGCATCGCATCGTTCCAGGGCGCGCCGTATGGCGGGAAACCCGTTCCGACCGGCGAGCGGACGTGGATGAGCTTCCCCGAGCTCAGCGCGTGGTTACGGTACACTCTCGCGCAAACGACGAAGAGCGAGCTCGACATCGGCGGGAGCGCACTCGGCGGAACGTTGGGAATTCAGCCGACCGGGCGGCTGCCGTTTGCGGATCTCTACACGCGCTACGGGATGCTCGCACACGCGCAGTACGGCGATCTCGACCTTCAGGCCGAGCAATGGTACGGTGTCGACCACGACAGCGACGGGTTTCTCACCAACCAACACTCGTCGGGCGGTTACGTGCGGCTCAAGTATTATCCGATACCGCACGCGTACCTAGGGTTACGCTACGACGCGTATCAGAATCCGTTCATCAATCGCGATGTCGTCTATTACGGCGCCGTGCAGATTGCCCCGTTCCGCATCCTCGCGCAGGAGGTTCAGCAGCCCGCTCAGCATCCGTACTTCAGCGCCGCGCTGACCGTAGCGTTCCCCGGTTCGTTGACCGGGTATTAGCCAGGAGTACCGCCATGCGAGTGCTGGTCGTCGAAGATAACACCCCCGTCGCCGAGTCGATTCGCACGATGCTCGAGGCGAGAAGGTTCGCTGCGAGCGTCGTCAACAGCGGCGAAGCAGGGCTCGATCATCTCTTGAGCCGGTCGTACGACGCCGCCGTCATTGACGTCGGCCTGCCGGGGATGGACGGTTTCGCGCTCGCGCGCAGCGCGCGCGCCGAAGGCGTTCAGACGCCCATCCTGATGCTGACCGCACGCGATGCCGTCGAGGACCGGGTTGCCGGCCTCGGATGCGGTGCGGACGATTATCTGGTGAAGCCGTTCGTCGAAGAGGAGCTGATCGCGCGAATCGCCGCAATCCTTCGCCGCGCCGACCGTCCCCTGGTCGGGACCGTACAAGTCGGCGCGTTGCGCATCGACTTGGCGGGACGCACCGTGAGCTTTGCAGATAAACCGGTCGTGCTCGGCGCGACGGAGTTCCGGCTCTTGGAGTTCCTCGCGCGCAATGCCGGAATCGCGCTTTCGCGCAACCAGATCGTCGAGCGCATCTGGGATTACGATTTCGAAGGCTCGAGCAACATCGTCGACGTCTACGTCAGCCAGCTGCGCCGTAAGCTCAAAGCGCTGGGAGCGAGCGGCGTCATCGAAACGGTCTGGGGTATCGGTTACCGGCTCAAAGCCGGCTAAGCTGCTTGATCATTCGGGCCACGGCGCTCTATCTCGCGATTTTCGTTTGCGTGCTTCTCGCGCTCAATGCGGGAGCCTATGCGTTTGTGTCACGTGAGTATGCGTCGCTGCTGGCACCGGCGCTCGGCACGCCCGAAGGTGCGGCGGCGATGGGCGCGGCAATGCGCCGCGTCGTCCTCACGCTCGTCGCGATCGACGTTCCGGTCGTCGCCATCGTAGCGTTTGCGTCGTATTTGTTAGCGCGTGCAACGATCGCACCGCTCGAGGCGGCGCGGCTGCGCGAGCGGATCTTTGCCGCCGATGCGGCACACGAGCTACGCTCGCCGCTGACCGCAATCAGCGCGATTGCACAAGCAGCGCGCGCCAACGCTTCCGCCGATGCCAAAGCGGCGTTCGAGGCAATCGCGCGCAGCGCGCACGAGGCGTCGGACGTCGTTGCCGATCTGTTGACGCTCGCGCGCGATCCGGCGCGCCACGCGTTGCATTGCGAACCCGTCGATCTTGCGGCGGTCGTGACCGGCACGTCGCGTGAGACCGAACCCATCGCCGCAACCCGCGGCATTCGGCTCGAAAGCGCACCGGAGAGCGCCATCGTCGACGGGGACGAGCGGCGTTTGCGCGAGCTGGCCCGCAATTTGCTCGAAAACGCGATCCGTCACGCACGCAAGACCGTCTCGATCGGTTCGCGGCGAAGCGGACGGCTCTGCGAAATCGTGGTAGACGACGACGGCGACGGCGTACCGCCGGAAGAGCGCGAACGGATCTTCCAGCGATTCTATCGGCGCGCGAACGACGGGATGGGAACCGGGCTCGGTCTGGCGATCGTTCAATGGATCGCACGCGCGCACGACGGCACCGTGACCGTCGACGCGACGCCCTCGGGCGGCGCGCGCTTCATCGCCGCAATTCCCGCACATAAGGAGTGATAGCGCGGGCCTGACGCGTAAGTCAGGACGCCATGCCCTTTACGTCGCTATCGGATTTCATCGATGCGCTCCGTCGCGCCGGCGAGCTCCACGTCGTACGTGCCGGCGTCGATCCGCATCTGGAGATCAGCGAGATCACTGACCGCGTCGTCAAGGAGGGCGGCCCCGCCCTCCTCTTTCGCAACGTCAAGGGCTCGGAATACCCCGTGCTCACGAATCAGTTCGGTTCGCGCCGGCGAATGGCGATGGCGCTCGATGCGACGGATTTGGACGAAGCCGGCGCGCGAATCGCCAAACTGATCGACTTCACGCCGCCGGGTCAGTCGCTTGCGGGAAAGC
Organism: Candidatus Cybelea sp.; assembly: GCA_036489055.1. Taxonomy (GTDB): domain Bacteria; phylum Vulcanimicrobiota; class Vulcanimicrobiia; order Vulcanimicrobiales; family Vulcanimicrobiaceae; genus Cybelea. Next base: position 4,355 of record DASXGO010000052.1, read on the forward strand.
TGCGCGGAGCGCTTGCGCTGGCACCGCTTGCCAACGCGTTGCCGAAGAGGGTGCGCGAAGGACACGTGCACGACGTGGTGATGGAGCAGCCGGATCTCACGCAATTACCGGTGCTCACGACGTGGCCGCTCGATGCCGGGCCGTTTATCACGTTGCCGCTCGTCATCACGAAAGACCCGCGCTCGCAACGCTTCAACGTCGGCATGTATCGCATGCAGGTCTACAACGCGACGGAAACCGCGATGCATTGGCAACGGCACAAGCATGGCCGCGCGCACGCCGATGCGTGGGGCTCGAAGGTCCCCGTCGCGGTCGCAATCGGAACGGAGCCCGTCCTTACCTATGCCGCCACCGCGCCGCTCCCGCCGGTGCTCGACGAATTCGCCTTTGCCGGACTGCTGCGCGGCAAGCCGGTCGAGCTCGTACGCGCGAAGACCGTCGACCTCATGGTGCCCGCCGATGCGGAGTTCTCGCTGGAGGGCTACGTCGACAACGACGACCTTCGCACGGAGGGCCCGTTCGGCGATCACACGGGCGTCTACAGCTTGGCCGACCGTTACCCGACCTTTCACGTCACGTGCGTCACGCATCGCCGCAATCCCGTCTACGCAGCAACGGTCGTCGGTAAGCCGCCGATGGAAGACGCGTGGCTCGGCAAGGCGACGGAGCGAATTTTTCTGCCGCTGCTGCGTGCGATGCTCCCCGAAGTCGTCGATATGAATCTTCCCGTCGAAGGCGGCTTCCATAATCTCGCGCTCGTGTCGATTCGTAAGTCCTATCCGGGACAAGCAAAGAAAGTGATGAACGCGCTGTGGGGTCTTGGCCATATGATGATGCTGACGCGCGTTTTGGTCATCGTCGATGCGGACGTCGACGTGCAGGATCCGCGCTACGTCGCGTGGTTCGTGCTCAACAATTTGGCACCCGAGCGCGACCTCGTGATGATGCCCGGCCCGGTCGACGATCTCGATCATGGTTCGTACAGCATCGCCTACGGTACGAAGATCGGCATCGACGCGACGCGGAAGGACGCGTCGGAAGGGTATACGCGCGAGTGGCCGCCGGACATGCTGATGGACGACGCGACGCGGCGTCTGGTAACGGACCGCTGGCGCGAATACGGACTCGACGGATTCACCGCCACCTTCGACCATTGGTCCGGGCAAGGACGGCGCTAACGCGTGAAGCAGGTCGCATTATTTCTGCGCGAGATCCGTATCGAGCATACGCTCTTCGCACTCCCTTTTGCGTACGTCGGCGCGATCTTGGCGGCGCGCGGCATTCCGGCGCCGGCTGCGCTTGGATGGATCACGCTTGCGGTGCTCGGCGCGCGGACTGCCGCGATGGCGGCAAATCGCTATCTCGATCGCGAGATCGACGCCCGCAATCCGCGCACCGCGCGGCGCGCGCTCGCCACCGGCGCGCTTGCGCCCGAAACGATGCTTTGGGCCGGCGTGGCCGGCCTTGCCGTGCTGCTGTGGGCGGCGTGGATGCTCAATCCGCTCTGCGTCAAACTGATGCCGATCGCGGCGCTCATCTTACTCGCCTATCCGCTCTGCAAGCGCTTCACGTGGACGACGCATTTTGTGTTGGGCGCCGTCGACGGACTTGCGCCGCTCGGTGCCTACATCGGCGTCGCGGGGCGAGTCACGCTCCCCGCGCTACTGCTCTTCGCGGCGGTAACGATTTGGGTCGCCGGATTCGACATCATCTATGCGCTGATGGACCTCAGCGTCGACCACGAGCAGGGCATCCGCTCGCTGCCGGTGCGGTTCGGCGAAGCGGCAGGGCGTTCGCTTCCCATACTGCTTCACGCCGTGATGTTGGTACTCTTAGCCGGTGCCGGGGTGCTGGCGGGCGCTGGCCGAACCTACTTTCTCGGCGTCCTCTCAGTGGCAGCTCTCATCATTTATGAAGAGAAGCTCTTGCGCAGCGGAACGAACATCTTCGTAGTGAACGAGCGCGTCTTCATCTCAAACATGACGTTTTCGGTCTTCTTCTTGATTACGACGGTCGGCGGCTATACGTGAAACGCCGTGGGTTCATCGCGGCCGCCGCGGCGACGGCGGCAGGCGGCTTCGCCGCTCCGGCACGCGCTCAGA
>DASXGO010000442.1:0-4091 GCA_036489055.1 Candidatus Cybelea sp.
TTATCGAGAAGACGTTCGGCTTGCCGTCGCTCCACACGACCGACGTCCGCGCCGACGATTTAATGGATTGTTTCGACTTTTCGCAGAAGCCGCGAAAGTTCAAGCATATCCCCGCAAAGTATCCGCCGAACTACTTCTTCAGTCAGCCCTCTACGGAGCCCGACGATTCCTAACTGCCGTGGTAAACGGCCAATCGTCGCGGCCCTCTGCGCCGTCGCGTTCGCCTCGTGCGCCGGAAGAAGCGCGTCGCCGATTCCGGATCGCGCCGCGCCTCCGCTCGCCTCGCAGGCGCCCGACGCGAGCGGATACCGAGTGATTTACGATTTCGGCGAACCCGGCAAGTCGGACGACGGCGCTCGCCCCAGGAGCGCGTTGCGCGCCGTGCACGGCCGGCTCTACGGTACGACGCAGTTCGGCGGTACCACCAACGCCCGCTGCCCGCTTGGCTGCGGCACCGTCTTTAGTGTGGATGCATCCGGCAAGGAACGCGTCATCTATCGCTTCAAAGGCGGCAACGACGGAGCGGCGCCGCTCGCGGGCGTCATCGTTGACGGCGTGCTCTACGGAACGACGAGCGCGGGCGGGGGAGCGGGAGCGTGTCAGGGCGGGTGCGGAACGGTTTTTAAAGTCAACACGAGCGGAACGTCCGAAGCGGTACTGCATGCCTTCGCCGGAGGCACCGATGGTGCGGTTCCCGCCGCGCCGTTGGTGCGCTTAGGCGGCATTCTGTACGGAACGACCCAGTCCGGTGGACGAATCACGCACCTCTGTCCGAGCGGCTGCGGCACGGTGTTTAGCATTCACCTCCAGGGCAGCGAACGCGTGATCTATCGTTTCGGCGGCGGCAAAGACGGCGCCAACCCAATCGCATCGCTCCACGCGTATCGAGGGCAACTCTACGGCACGACGCAGTATGGCGGAGCGACGACGTCGTTCTGCGCGACCGGCTGCGGTACGGTCTTCAAAATCAGCACGGCCGGCGTCAGGAAGACGCTGCATGCGTTTACGTACGCGTCATCGTCGAAAGACGGCGCTTTTCCGGCGGCAGGCATCGTCGTGCTGGGTGGAAAGCTTTACGGTACGACGTTCGGCGGCGGACGGTACGGAGAAGGAACCGTCTTTGAGGTAAACCCATCCTCCGGAAGCGAGCGCGTCGTGCACGCATTCGGCAACAATACCGACGGTCAGTTCCCTCAAGCAGGCCTCACGGTGGTGAACGCTATTCTCTTCGGGACGACGCTCGACGGCGGCATATCGGGCAAAGGAACGGTCTTCGAAGTTCGCCCGTCGGGTGCCGAGACGGTTCTCCACGACTTCGGCGGAAAGCCGGACGGTGCGATGCCGTCGGCCGCGGTCACTTCGTTCGGTTCGAAGCTGTACGGCACGACGGGCGACGCCGGTGCGCGCTCGGAGGGTACCGTTTTCGCGATGGCTCCCGTAGCGCGGGGCAACCAAGGAGGCCTTTGGACGCTGCCAGAAGCCGACTCTCTTGCTACGTATTCGGAAAGGAAAAACCATGAGGCACCCGGCTTTGTTGATACTAAGCACGGCGGCGTTTGTTTTGGCGCTCGTCGCGGCGCCAGTCGTTTCAACGGCGCAACCCGCGCCGGCGCCGACGGCCGTCCCCAACGCCAAACCCGACTTCTCGTCCATGATGTTCTTGACGGGAACGTGGAATTGCACGCAGACGCTGCGCGGTAAACCGCGCCCCGACACCAGCACGACGACGGTCGGGATGGATGGCATGTGGATGGTCTCTCAAGATACCGCTCCGCCGTTCGACCAATATCGCACCTGGACACTCAACGGCACGACGTACATGACGTACGACGCGACGACCAAGCAGTGGGTGCAGGTCGGTGTCGATACCGGCGGAGGCTACGGCATCTCCACGTCACCCGGCTGGCAGGGCAACACGATCACCTGGACGACCAAAGGGCTCGACGGAAGCAGCGGCACCGACGTCATCACGAAAAATAGCGAAACGCAGACTACCGATGCTTCGAGCGGTACCGATCCGCAAGGTCGCACGACGAGCACGACGATTACCTGCACGAAGGCCGCCGGCTAGCGCGTTTCTTCAAGCCATCGGCGCCGTGTCGCCCGCTGCAGGCGGCACGGCGTTGTGGACTCTTCGGGTCGGGCGCGCGAGCACGTCGTACAGCGCACCGATCCCGATGATTACCGCCATGACCAAGAGCGTGATCCAACCGTAGTTGAAGATCGCGCGGCCGCTCGACAGCGCGCTCGGCCAGACGATGTTCAGCAGCATCATTAGCAAATAGAGCCCGCCGCCGGCGCTCACGAGCGTTCCGAAACGTCCCAGCGTAAATACGCCGCTCGGCTTCCAGCCGCGCAGCCGAGCGATCAGTGCGCCCAGTACGGTCAAAAGAAACGCGAGATAGATGCCCGACGTCGCGAACGAAACGAGCGCATAGAGCGCGTTGACGTTCGCCGGATACTCAAACCAGAGCAGCCGGACCGGTTTGCTCGGATTGATTAGCACCAGCAGTAAAAAGAGAAACGGCACGATCGTTCCAACGAGAATCGCGTTGACGGGCGTGCGATGACGCGGATGGGTCGCGCGCAGTTTCGCACTGAAGGGAAGGGTGCCGTCGCGTGCCAGGGCAAATGCGACCCGCGCTCCCGCGCCCTGCACTGCCGTCCCACAGCTGAAGAACGCCACGATCACCATGATCAGAAAGAAGTCTTGCAGCCAGCGTGGGAGTGTCCCGAGGATCACGTTGATGCCGCCGCCGACGACCGGACCGATGCCGCGGGCGGGCGTCGCTAGCAGCAGCCCGAGGACCAAAACGAACGACGCGATGCCGCCGTAGAGCAGAGCGTTGCGCATCGCGCGCGGAACCTGGCGCTGGGCTTCGATCGTTTCCTCGGAGATATCTCCGGCCGACTCGAAACCGTAAAAGATGTAAACGTTTGCGAGTACGGCGACGAGTGCTGCGCCGGTCCACCAATTGCCCGCGAAATTGAGGCCGAGCGGATTGTGCGCCGCCGTTTCCACGCCCTGCGACGAGAAGACAAAGCCGGCGTCCTGGTGGAAGCCGAACGCCGCCAGCGCGATAAAGACGCCGAACGTTCCGATCGTTTCCACGTAAACCCCGTATCGTCCAACGCGCCCCATGATCTTTGCGCCGATCGAGTTGAGAATTGCGGAGAACACGATGGTCCCACCGGCGACCACGAAAATCGTCGCGTGATTTGCCGGGTCGAAGTGCGTTCGCAGCCACTGGTTCGAAAGTGCCGTGACGTAGCCCACGACCCCGGAATCGACCGACGCTACCGTCGCGAGCAGGGCGAAGCCATAGATCCAGCCGACGTACCATCCATAACGCGGGCCGACGCTGTACTTGCCGTACTGGTAAAGCGCGCCCGCCAGCGGATACTCACTCGCGAGCTCGCCGAAGACCAGCGCGACCAAGAGCATGCATCCGACGACGACCGGAATCGTCCAGATGTAGCGCGGTCCACCCGTGCCTAACCCGAGCGTGTAGAGCGAATAGATCCCGACCATCGGGCTCAAATAGCTGAACGCTACCGCAAAATTATCGAAGAGTGAGAGAACCCGTGACAGCTCTTGGCGATAACCAAGCGCGGCGAGACGATCGGACTCGTTGTGCGTTGCGATGCGGCTTTGCTTAGCCGACGAGGAGTCGTTGCCTCCAAGGCCAACTAAAAACGCCCTAAATGTGCCGAAACATCAAAACGTTACATAACTTTTCGCCGCCGGCAACGGAGCAAGAAATTCGGGCGTCGGCGCTGCAGTTCGTGCGCAAGCTAAGCGGATTCGCGCATCCCTCGAAAGCCAACGAGGCGGCCTTCGAGCGTGCGGTCGAGCACGTTTCTGCCGCCGCGAACGAGCTGCTCGGGTCGCTCGTGACGAACGCTCCGCCGCGCGATCGTGCCGTAGAGGCCGCCAAGGCGCGGGAGCGCGCAAAGCTGCGTTTCGCGGGTTGATCTACCTCGACGAAACGGCCGTGGGCCGCGCGCTGCGCTGGCCGCAGCTGATCGATGCGATGGAAGCAGCGCTCGCGCAATTTTCGCGAGGATCCGACATTCATCCGGTTCGAACG
>DASXGO010000465.1:0-4150 GCA_036489055.1 Candidatus Cybelea sp.
AAGCACTCGACGCGCTGATCGATCGCGATTTTGGCGTGCTTGCGGCGGGTACGGCCTTCGGAAAGACGGTCGTCGCCGCAGCTGCCATCGCCAGGCGCGGGCGCAGCACGCTTGTTCTCGTGCACCGCAAGGAGCTGCTCACGCAGTGGATCGAGCGGCTCAAGACATTTCTGTCACTCGATCGGGCGGACATCGGCAGGATCGGCGGTGGGCGCCGCGCGCCGACGCGGCAAGTTGACGTCGCCTTACTGCAGAGTTTGGTCCGAAAAGGCGTCGTTTCCGACGAGATTGCCGGGTATGGCCATGTGATCATCGACGAGTGCCATCACATTTCGGCATCGAGCTTCGAGCTCGTTGCCCGCCGCTCGAAGGCGCGATATGTGCTGGGACTTTCCGCAACGGTGACTCGCAAAGACGGCCACCATCCGATCGTTTTTATGCAGTGCGGTCCTGTGCGATACCGAGCTCGAGCGCATACTCAAGCGCTGCAGCGTGGCTTCGAACATCGCGTCATCGAACGGCAGACCGCCTTTGCGCTTCCTGAAAAGCTGCAAACGCCAGAAACGCCGATATCAACGATCTTCGCAACTCAGGCGCGAGACGAGGCGCGCAATACGCTGATCATCGATGACGTGCTGGCGGCGCTCGAGGCCGGGCGTAATCCTTTGGTGTTGACGGAGCGCCGAGATCATCTCGATCTTCTCGCAGCGTCCTTCCGCGGTGCGGCACGTAATCTCACCGTGCTACGCGGCGGGATGAGCGCTCGCGACCGGCGCGCGGCCGAAGCGTCGCTGCGCGCACCCGAGGATGAGGAGCGGCTTATTTTAGCGACGGGCAAGTACCTTGGCGAAGGCTTCGACGACTCGCGCCTCGACGCGCTCTTCATTGCCATGCCGTTTTCCTGGAAGGGGACGCTGGCGCAGTACGTCGGCCGGCTCCATCGCAGCCATGCCGGAAAGCGTGACGTAGTCGTGTATGACTACATTGACGCCGGAGTTCCGATCCTAGCGCGAATGGCGGCCAAGCGGCGAGCCGGCTATCACGCTTTAGGATATCGACTGTCCAGCATCGTTCCCGCTGCAAGCGCAGGCGAGCGAGCCACACGCACACTTGGCGAGGAGCATCGCCCATCGCAGGTTACCGACGGGTATTGGCTCTACGCCGAGCGCCGCGATCCAGAGAGCTATCCTGATCATGGCCCACGTGGCGGCAAGTGGCTCATCTTCATCAAGACTGCCGAGATAGACGAATGGTGGATCAAAATCAAGGCCGCCACAGAGGCGGGTCATTTGGGCGGCAGCGCCAAGGTGTCGACGGCGAAAGAGAATCCTAATGCCAAAGATCTGAAAGCGGGCGTGATCTGCGTGTACACGCATGACGTCGACGATGTGGCGGACTGCAGGCGCGTTCGCGAAGCCCTACGGGAACTCGGCGTGACGTGGAAGGTTCCTGACAAGACTGATGCGGATACCATCGCCGGTCGTTACGCAACGAATGGGAACCGCGTAAGTAGACTCTACGAGTGAAAGTGGGCGGTACCGGCTTGCCTACCGACAATCTGTATAGGCTCGTCGTCGCATCGACCGACCCCGACTGGTACCGGTTTCTCCGCGCTCGTCCCGAATTGGACGAAGTGAACTTTTGGCGCCCCGGTGTCGCCTCGATGTCCATGGCAAGGGGAACGCCGTGGCTCTTTCTTATTCGCGGAACGAGCCTGATCTGGGGATGCGGCTTCTTCTCGACGTTCGACTTCATGCCCGTCGGCGTGGCATGGGACACGTTTGGCAAAGCCAACGGATTCGACGATTTCGCGCTTTTCCTAACCAAGATTGCAAGACTTCGGCGAAAACCCGAACATGCCATAGGAAGTATCGGCTGCGCCGTACTCTCCGACGTGGAGTATTTCGACAGGCCGATCGATTACGCGCCCTACGGCCGGATGTACGGCCCGATCGCGTCCGTCGATGTACGAACCCGTGACGGTGCAGAGCTCCGACAGCAGATGGCGGCTCGCGTGCATCGAAATGCACAAGCGTCCGCAATCATAAAGGGCGGCACCGCGAAACCGGTGCTCGTGATACCGCGCCTTGGTCAAGCGACCTTTCGCATCGAACTCGAAAGGCAGTATCAAATTCGCTGCGCGGTCACGGGCGAGCGTACCAGGCCCGTCCTGGATGCGGCGCACATCAAGCCGTTCAGTCTGGTTAAAGAACACTCCCTTTCCAACGGACTGCTCCTGAGGAAAGACATTCACAAGCTTTTCGACGACGGCTACCTTACGGTCACGCCGGATAGGCGGTTTCTCGTGAGCAAAGCCATCAAGGCCGAATTTGAAAACGGCCGCGACTACTACGCTCTAGACGGAACGGTGATTCGCGAACCCGTATCGCTCGAAGCCCGCCCGGCAAGGGAGTATCTCGAGTGGCACGCCGCCGAGCGGTTCAAGAGATAGGCGGGGGCCCGTTGTCACATTTTGTCACGGACGGGTCGGAAACGGTCGGGATCGGAAGAGACGATCGGGGAACCAGTGCGACGGAAAAGCCTGACAGCATAATACTTTTCGGTAACGGTCGGAGTCGGCTGGAATCCCCGAGCTTGGGTTCGACTCCCGGCCATCCCAAAAAGATTTGTCCTTATTTTATAGGCTTTTTCGGCGCTCTAGACTGCATTTTCTAACCGAGCTGCGAACACTGCGCGGCAACGGCGAGGTTACTGCGATGCTTTGAGAAGGCGTGATGCAGTATCGCTCGGGAAGTGCTCCTACGGGACGTAGATGCCGGAAACGTAAGAGTTCTTGGATCCCGCCCTGACGCAGCGCTTTTCACATCACTTTTCACAAGGCTCCGAGCAGAGTCCATGCGAAAGCTGCGACTACGAGTTCCTCATTCGATGGGCCCATTGCGCAAATCCGCCCATCTCGGCCTCGGAAAACGGATACTTGGAATTCTTATTACGAAGCAGCACGATCGGCAGGGCGAATAACGCTATCGCCGCACCGAGCGTTGCAATAATGCCGAGTACGACGTCTCCAGTGCCCGCGAGTTTGTTGGTCGAGACATACCAAATGTAGTAAATGCCGATTGGACAAAACAATAGCAGCGTTGTGGCGAGACCAGGATTGTAGAACCTCTTTATTCGTATCGGGGTGAGGATGCCGTGCGCCAAAACTTGAAAAAGGCCAAGTCCCACCTGCGCAAAACCAAGCCAAATGAGATTTGGAAAAGCTATGGCGGAGACGAAGAATGGATAGGTTAAAAACGCATTGCTGATCATGCACTGATTCGCATTCAAAGGATACCTATCGGGGGCACTTTTCTCCCCAAATACCATCATATTGGTTATCGTGGGAAATCCGCCGGGGAGAGCATACTCCTCGACCTGATGCATCAGCATGGCCATAAAGCTAAAAATTAGAATTACTTGTATGGCACTGAAAGCTGCTCCCCAAAAACCCATGAAAAACGAGAGGGCGACAAAGAGGACGCCTCCGACGTAGTACCAATGATGCCGATAGTAGTTCATGTGAAAATTCTACGCCGGAACCCAATAAAAGGCAAGTTTGGCAGCGGCTCGCGCCAGACGCGAAGATGAAGAACGGGGCAGTCGAGTCGTTCGGTTGTCTGGCGCGCCGCGTCTAAAGAAACGCTTTTGGCGTTGCAGAGGTTCGATAACTAAACCAGGAACATTGCGGCTGCGGAAATGCTGACGGCGGAAAATTCATCGTACACGGCCACATCAAGTCGTCGACGAGTTGTGGCATTAGTGACTGAACCGCGGTGGCAACCTGGGCGTCGCTGCTCGGCAGTTCGCCGAATGTCGCCGACGAGCCGGCCGTCGCGGCGAGGCCAACGGTAAGCGCTGCCTCAGTCGTTTGGACGCAGACGAATGTTCTCTGCGGCTTTAGCCTTGAACTGAGAAGCAATCTCCGCAACCACATCAATTGCTTTGAATGGCAATAAGCGGCGATCGATCTCGTCTTCTACGGTCCTAATGGCAGCGCGGATGCTTTCATCGTCGTTCGCATCGAAACGAATCGACGCCAGTTGAGCGTGCAACTCACGAAGCGCATTTAAAATTTCGCCAGTGTGTTCCGTTAGCGGTCGAGGGCTTCAAGACGCATTGAAAAACTCATCGCTACGTAGATTACTAT
>DASXGO010000475.1:0-5538 GCA_036489055.1 Candidatus Cybelea sp.
GCTGCGGCGGATCGCAGCCGCCGATCGGCGCGCCGGGTGTGATGATGCAAAACCGTGCTCTCGCAAAGTACGCTGCGTGATTAGATTTGCTAGATCAGGGATTGCAGTCGTTTGCTACGGTATCTTAGTTGCGTGCAAAGGAGCGTGCACATCCGTCAACGACTGCTACAACGAGGGGGTGGGAAGCGAAAGCGCAGCAAAGCTGGACAGGGCCACACTCACCTGGGTAGAGCGATATACGGACAACGGACACCCGGTGTCCTTCGGGGTACGCTTATCGAACCTTGACTATAGCAACTTGGAAAAGGCTAAGGACACCGAGGTAGCACTGAATCTGCCAGATTTTAAGCCCACGGATCCCATGCGAAAGGTCATTCGGGGCGAACGCGTCGAGCTGAAGAGAGACGATGACCGAGTACGGCTGATCTTGCGGATCGAGCGCGTGCAGGGTGACGGTATTTCGTTGGCGGTGCGGGCGGATCAGATCGTCCAGCGCAAGACATTTTCAGGCCGCCTTGTCAGACCGGTCGGAGTCACAGGCTGGTATCCCCAGCGCTATTGCGTTTCGTCCATCGAAAACGATGGCGTAGTCTCAACTACAATTGGAGTCGATGAGTTCGCGTTACCTGCGCGGTCACCGCCCGCTGGGGCTACGTCTGGACTACCCGACGACGTCTATGGTTGTTAACTGCACTTTTTCCTATAGCCGCCGCGCTCGCGAGGCCGCATCGCCTTAGCGCTTAGCGTAGCCTCGTAGCCGCGCGGTACGGCACAGATCGCACAGCGCTTAGACACCTCGCATCATAGACGCAACGGCTCGCAGTTGCCTCGCAGTCTCGCAGCAAGATCGCAGCACCATGAAGCCGGGCTGGCCTAGAGGGGGGCGCCATCTTTTTGCGCCCAACTCCTATCCCGCTAAGCTGCGGCGCCGTGGCAGCGCTTGAATTTCTTTCCGCTGCCGCAAGGACACATTTCATTGCGTCCGACTTTGGGCTGTTCGCGCTGCATCGGCTTTGCGGGTGATTCGTCGTCTTTATTCGTGTGGAACTGCTGCACGCGGCGGCCGGTGCCGGGCATTGGGCCGAGGAGCTGCTCGACTTGTTGCGGTGGCAATGCGCTGCCCGCGCTGCCGGCGGCAACCGGTTGTGGAACCATCTCGCCGGACGGAATCGGTTCGAACTGCGGCGCACCTGGCGGCGGCATCATGTTCGCTGCAGGGCCTTGCTCGATCACGACGCGGAAGACACCTTTGATCGCCTCGTCGGCGATGTTGTTCTTCAGCAACTCGAAGATTTCGAAGGCTTCCTTTTCATACTCGACGCGCGGGTCTTTTTGACCGTAGCCGCGCAGCCCGATGCCGGTCTTTAAGTGGTCCATCACGTACAGATGATCGACCCATTGGCGATCGATGATCGGAAGCAGCAAGTACCGCTGCTCGACGACGCGCAAAATCTCCGGCGTTACCTCGTTCTCCTTGGTTTCGTACGCTTCGCGCGCTTTCGTCTGCAGTAGGCGGCGAATCTCCTCGCGATCTTTACCGGCCATGTCGTCCAGCGTCACGTCGCGTTTGATTGGAAAGATCAGCTCCAGCGCGTTGAGTATCTCTTCGAGATCCCACTCGCTCGGATGAACGTTCTCGGGTGCGTTCTCCTCGACGGCCTCGTCGACTTTCGCCTCGAGCGTCTGCAGCATGAACGTTCGCGAGTCGAACTTGCCCTCCAAAATGTTGCGCCGGTCGGCGTAGATGATAGCACGCTGCTTGTTCATCACATCGTCGTACTCGAGGACGTGTTTGCGGATCTCGTAGTTGTGGTTCTCGACCTTGCCCTGCGCGCGCTGGATCGACTTGGTCACCAAGCCCGACTCGATCGGCTGCTCGTCGGTGAAGCCGACGCGCTCCATAATGTTGGTCATGCGCTCGCCGCCGAAGAGACGCATCACTTCGTCTTCGAGCGAAACGTAAAAACGCGACGAACCGGGGTCGCCTTGGCGTCCGGAACGCCCGCGCAGCTGGTTATCGATCCGCCGCGACTCGTGACGCTCCGTGCCGATGATGTGCAGGCCGCCGTTTTTGGCGACGCCTTCGCCGAGCTTGATGTCGGTGCCGCGCCCCGCCATGTTGGTGGCGATCGTCACCTGGGCTTCTTGGCCCGCGTCTTTGATGATCTCGGCTTCCTGTTCGTGGTACTTCGCGTTGAGCACGTTGCACTCGACGCCCTTGCGCCGGAGCATCGCCGCCAGCAGCTCGCTCTTCTCGATCGAGCGCGTGCCGACGAGCACCGGCCGGCCCTTCCGATGTTCTTCGATGATCTCGTCCACGACCGCGTCGAACTTGGCTTTCTCCGACTTGTAGACGATATCGGAGTTATCTTTGCGGACCATCGGCATGTTGGTCGGAACGACGACGACGTCGAGACCGTAGATGTCGCGGAATTCGCGCTCCTCGGTTTTGGCCGTGCCCGTCATGCCGGCGAGATGGTCGTACAAGCGGAACAAATTCTGAAACGTGATCGTCGCGAGCGTCTGATCCTCGCCGCGGACCTTGATGCCTTCCTTCGCTTCGATCGCCTGGTGGATTCCGTCGGAGTACCGCCGGCCGTACATCAAACGTCCGGTGAACTCATCGACGATGATGACCTCGCCCTCTTTAACGATGTACTGCTGATCGCGATGGAAGAGGTTCCAGGCCTTGAGCGCGGCGTTGAGCTGGTGGGTCAGCTCGATATTGCGCTGATCGTAGAGATTCGTAATGCCGAGCATCTTTTCGACGCGTGCGACGCCCGCTTCCGTGATCGGAACGGCATGCGCTTTCTCGTCGACCGTAAAATCGTCACCCTTCTTCAGCCGCGGCATGATCTGCGCAAACTTTTCGTAGAGCTCCGTCGCCTCTTGCGACGGTCCGCTGATGATCAGCGGCGTGCGCGCTTCGTCCACCAGAATCGAGTCTACTTCGTCCACCAGCGCGAAGTAGAGCTCGCGCTGCACGAGGTCTTCGACTTGCCACGCCATATTGTCGCGCAAGTAGTCGAAACCGACTTCGTTGTTGGTAACGTACGTGACGTCGCAGTTGTAGGCTGCCCGCCGCTCTGCCGAATCCAAGCCGTGCTGAATCACGCCGATGCTCAAGCCCAAGAACTGGTAGATCGGGCCCATCCACTCGGCGTCGCGCCGCGCGAGATAGTCGTTGACCGTGACGACGTGCACGCCGCGCCCTTCGAGCGCGCGCGCGTAGACCGGGAGCGTTGCGACGAGCGTCTTGCCCTCGCCGGTCTTCATCTCGGCGATCCGCCCCTCGTAAAGCACCTGGCCGCCCATGATCTGCACGTCGAAGTGGCGCATGCCGACGGTGCGTTTGCCGGCCTCGCGCACGACCGCGAAGGTCTCGTGGAGCATCGCGTCCAGCGGCTCGCCGTTTTCGAGGCGCTGCTTGAACTCAGCCGTCTTGCCCTGCAGCTCGGCGTCGGGCATAGCGGAGAACTGCTCGTCAAAGGCATTAACGGCGCGAGCAGTGCGCCGCAGGCGCGCCACTTCGCGTTCGTTACCGTCGACTAGGGTCTTGATAAATGCCATGGGGGCGGGAAACCTTCTACGGGATGATGCCTAATCCAGTTACCGCGCCCGGGGACGTATAGTAGGTCGGGGCAACGTTGCCGTTCGCGGCCGCCGGGAAGATATAAATGACACCCGAACCGGTCGTGGTGGAATCGGCGACATAAATGATTCCCAGCTTGTTGACCTTAATGTCGGTCGGCGAGTTGAGCAGCGTGGCGCAGCCCTGAACCTTGCGGATCGGCTTGGTGTAGGGGATCTTCTTATTGTAGGGCGGGAAGACGAGAATCGCCGGCGCGTTGGCCGCATGGCAGCTCGCCCCGCGAAGCCCTTGATCGATGATGTAGATGTTGCCGGTCGTATCGAGCGCGACGCTGGTCGGCGTGACGACCTCATTCTTCGCCGTGATCGAGAATCTGGGATAGATGTTGACCGGCGTCGGCGTCGGTGAGGGCGTCGGGCTGGGGCTCGGGCTTCCGGTGGGCGTCGGCGTCGGTTTGGGCGTCGGCGTCGGCTTGGGCGTTGGCGTCGGCTTGGGCGTCGGCGAAGGCGTCGGCAGAATGAACTGTGAGACGCTCGCCCCGCCGATGTTCGCAACGTAGATGTGCCCGAACTTATCGAGCGCAACGCCGCCCGGGAGATTCAGGTTCGGGTGCGGACCGGCAATCGACTGATAGGGCGCCGTGGCTCCATAAGCGTACAACAGAATCTGGCTGGGATAGACCGAGGTCGGAATAGTCGCCGCGATGACCATAATCGGCGGCGGTGGACCGACCGAACTCGACGGCGCTGGGCTCGGACCCCGGGGTGAGAACGCGATGCCGCGCGGGCGGCCAATAAGCGACGCCGAGTTCAGCGGAACGACGTTGCCGGTCGCCAGAGCCGCATACTCGATCAGGACCGCGTTGCGCGTGCTCTGGTTGTAGTTGGTAACCCACAGATTCTGTCGCACGTCGAAGGCCAAATACTGCGGCCCATCGAGCGATGTGTTCCCGCCGCCGATATTGAACGACGGGCCGCTGCCGCTCTTGATGCCGTTACTGTAAATGCTGATGGCATTCTGATTGGTGTTCGTTGCGTAGAGCGTCTTCGATGGGAAGTTCGGGCCAATGTTCTGGCCGGTAGTCATGCCGAGATTGCTGCACGCGACGATCGCGGCAGTCAAGGCAAGCGCAAGAAAAGCTAAAGCACGCTTAGGCAGCATTTTGTCTCCAAGGTTCCCGCAGTGACGTGACTTTCCTCGGCACGCACGCGTTGCTGGGTAAGGAACCAGACGGCGGCTGCAACGATCAGTACGATCACGATAGAGAAAATTATTCGGCGAAGCCGGCGGCGCTCGTAGGCGGGCCGGCTCGATTCAACATCTATGATTTGACGCGGCACCGTCAAACCGCTTTTCGCAACGGATGATTGATATCGTCCGTCTGCACGAGCTTGAGCAGCTCGCCGACCGTTACGAACCGGTAGCCCGCCTTGCGGAACCGGTCGACGACGTAGGGCAGCGCTTCGATTGTCGCCAGTTTGCCGCTGTGGAGCAGCACGATCTCGGGCGCGGTAGCGTGCTCGACCACGTTTCGCTCGAGCCAGTCGACGGTCACCGTGCGCCAATCGCCGCTGTCGTAGGTCCAGAGCACGACCGAATAGCCGAGACTCTGCACGACCTGCAACGTCCGTTCGGTATAACGACCGTGCGGCGGACGCATCAGCGAACGCACCGCAGGGTCGTGACTCAGATCCCACAGCACGTCGCGCCCCTTCAAGATCTCCTCGCGAACTTGGTCGTTCGTCTCTTGATCGAGGTTGGGATGCGTGTAGGTATGGTCGGCAATCTCGTTGCCCTCGGCTTCGATGCGCCGCGTCAGCTCGGGCCACGTCTGGGCATCCTGACCGATCAAGAAAAACGTCGCGGGCACGCGCAGATCGCGGAGCATGTCGAGCAGCATCGGCGTATAGACCGGATACGGTCCATCGTCGAAGGTCAACGCGATC
>DASXGO010000016.1:0-10960 GCA_036489055.1 Candidatus Cybelea sp.
CGGTATGCCGACATGCTTCAAATCGGCGCGCGCAACATGCAGAACTTCCCGCTGCTGCGCGAGGCCGGTGCGACGCGGACCCCGGTGCTGCTCAAGCGCGGCCTCTCGGCAACCGTGCAAGAATGGCTGCTCGCGGCCGAGTACGTGCTGCTGGGCGGCAACGATAACGTCGTGCTCTGCGAGCGCGGAGTGCGGTCGTTCGACGTTGCGACGCGCAACTTGCTCGACATCGCGGTCGTTCCGTTGCTCGAGGACATGACGCACCTGCCGGTGATCGTCGATCCGTCGCATGCGGTCGGAATTGCGCGGCTCGTTCCGCCGATCGCGGTCGCGAGCATTGCGGCCGGTGCGCACGGCTTGCTGATCGAGGTCCATCCGGATCCGGCAAGCGCGCTCTCCGACGGCGCGCAGTCGTTGGACTGCGCGCAGTTCCAAGCGCTGATGCGCCGTTTGGGGCCGGTCGCGGAACTCGCGGGAAGGCGGCTGCCGCGACGCTATCGCGTCGTGAGCGCGGAGAGCGCGTCCAAGCCCGATTCCGCGGTGCGATCGAGCAGCAAGGGCGTCAAGCTGGCGTAGCCGGAATGCACGGCGCCGATATCGGTGCCGAGCGTCTCGCGATCCGTTTCGAAGGGCGATTCCCACGCGCGATAGTAACGCGTCGCCCCGTCGTGTTCTTGGCCCACCATCCGGCCGCAGATACGCTTACGCCCGAGGCGCGTCACGGCAATGCCCGCGATCCGCTCCAACGGCAGATTCGGTACGTTCAAATTCCAATAGCATGACGCGTCGCGCAGATGATCGTACGCCGTCGCGAGACAGCGGCGCACGATCGCGGCGGCGCTCTCCCAATGACGCTGTGCGAGCGGCTCCTCGTGATTTAACGCAAGCGATACGGCGAGCGCCGGAACCCCGAGAAGCGACGCTTCGACCGCGCCCGCGACGGTACCGGAGTAGTTGACGTCGTCGGCGAGATTGGGACCGTGATTGATGCCGCTGATCACGAGCTCGGGCGGCGACGCAAGCTCCGTGGCGCCCAGAAAAACACAGTCGGCGGGCGTTCCCGAGCATGCGTATGCGAGAACGTCCCAATCGTGGCGGCGTTCCATCGTAATCGCTTCGTAGGACGTAATCGCGTGCGAAACCCCGCTGCGATTACCGGACGGCGCGACGATAACGAGCTCGTGATCTGCCGCGAGCTCTTCAACGAGCGCTAAAATTCCGGGTGAATCGATCCCGTCGTCATTGGTGATGAGGATCCGCAAAAGGGCGCTTCGCTACGCCGCGCCGGGGACGAAGAGCAACGCGAGACCGTCGATGCAATAGCGCAGATGCGTCGGAGCGGGCCCGTCATCGAAGATGTGGCCGAGGTGCCCGCCGCAGCGGCGGCAATGGACTTCGGTTCGCTCTTCGACGAGCGCGTAATCTGCCTGGGTGCGCGTCGCGTTGGCCAGCACGCTCCAAAACGACGGCCAGCCGTCGCCGCTGTCGTATTTCGTCTTTGACGAGAAGAGTCCGAGCGAACAGCCGGCACAGCGGTAGGTGCCGGAGCGCGTCTCCCTGATGAGCGGGCTCGAGAACGGCGGCTCCGTCCCGCCGCGGCGTAGGATGTCGTAGCGATCCGGTCCGAGCTGCGCGCGCCATTGCGCGTCGGTGCGGGTGACCTGGTAAAGTTGCGAAGCCGGTGCGCGGCGCATTGAGAATGCCCCGAGTCCCAGCGCCGCTACGGAGGTGCCGGCGATGAAAGCGGAGCGTTTCACCGATGCACCTGCGGTACGACGTGGCAGGCGCCGCCATTCTTTTCAAAATAGCGCTGATGGTACTCTTCCGCCGGCCAAAAGCGGGTTGCCGGCAGAATTTGCGTGACGATCGGGCGCGAGTGATTCTGCTGCTCGCGATCGCGCGACGCGGTCGCGGCGCGCTCCTGAGCATCGCCGTGCGTGAAGATCGCCGAACGGTACTGATCGCCGACGTCGGGCCCCTGGCGATTGAGCTGCGTCGGATCGTGAATCTGCCAGAAGACGTTCAAAAGCGTCTCGTAATCGACTTTCGCGGGATCGAACGTCACTTCGACGGCTTCGGCGTGGCCGGTCGAATGGCTGCAGACTTGCCGGTACGTTGGATTCTCCACGTCGCCGCCGGTATAGCCCGAGACGGCTTCGATGACGCCCGGAACGTGCCGGAACGCGTCTTCGACGCCCCAGAAGCAACCGGCCGCAAAGGTCGCGGTTTGCGTGCTCATACACTCTCTAGAACGCCGCACGCTGCCGGCCGGATTCAATTTCGGACGGATCGGAGACGGCATCGGCGCGAAGCACGTCGTCAAGGGTCTCGCGGCGCGCGAGCAGGCGATGCGATCCGCGCGCGACGCCGACGACGGCGGGGCGCGGAAAGCGATTGTAGTTTCCCGCCATGCTGTACGTGTATGCGCCGGTCGCCCGCATCGCCAAGAGATCGCCGGCGCGTAGACCTTGCGGAAGCCTTGCAATGCCGAGCTCGTCGTTCTCACACGATCGGCCGCAGAGCGTGATCTCAAGCTCGTCACCCTCGCCGGGTGCCACGGTAACGACATCGTGGCGCGCGCCGTAGAGTGCCGGCCGGGGATTTTCGGCCATGCCGCCGTCGACGACGACGAACGTACGGTGCGATTGCCGCTTGATCGCGAGTACGCGATAGAGCGTCATTCCCGCACTTGCGACGATCGCGCGCCCCGGCTCGATGCCCAAGCGAATCGGCGGGAGTCGCGCTTCACGCGCGCGTTGCGCAACGTGCTCGCCGGCTGCGGCGATCGCGGCGGCGACGTCGAGCGAGGTTCGCTCGCCGGGATGCGTGCCGACGCCGAAGCCGCCGCCGATGACGATGCGCTCGGTTACGAGCCCGGCGTGGGCGAAACGCTCTGCGGCGTCCATCAACGCCGAAGCAGTTCCCACGTATGGCTCGATATCGAAGATCTGCGAACCGACGTGCGCGTGCAGACCGGCAAAGCGAAGTTGAACGTGGTCGCGCAGAATCGCAAGTACGGCAGCCTCATCGCGCGAGGGGATCCCGAACTTGGTGTCCTCGCCACCGGTCCGCACGTAGGCATGCGTGCGCGTATCGATGCCGAGGTTCAAACGTAGGAGAATTTGCGCGGCACAGCCGTCGCGAGCGAGTGCGTTCAGCCGTTCGAGTTCCTCCAGGCCGTCAACGGCGATGAAGCCGACGCGTCCATCAACTGCGGCGCGCAGCTCGTCGTCCGTCTTACCCGCACCGTGCAGCGTCAGCCGCTGCGGCGCGATCCCGGCGCGCTCGGCCGTAACCAGCTCGCCGACCGAGCAAAGATCGAGCCCGATCGGGTGGCGTCCGAGATGGCGAAAGAACTCGATGGTCGCGAAGGCTTTCGCCGCGTACGAAATGTCGAGCGGGCGTTTCGCAGCGCAGCTCACGAGCCGTTCGATCGCGTCGTCGACCGCATCGAGATCGATGACGAGCAGCGGGGTGCCGTAACGCTGCGCGAGGTCCGCGGCGCGCTGCGTGCCGGCGACAAGGTTCCCGTCGCGGTCGCGCTCGGTCAGAACTGCTCCGTGAATGCGTCGATCCGGTCTTGCGCGACGCCGGCCGCGAGCAGCCGCGACGGGAGCTCGCTGCCGCGTTCGGGCGGCGTTACGAACATGAAAGATGCCCGATCGGAGTTCGCCGCGCGGACCGTGCACCACCGGCAGCCGGCGGGAACGAGCGTCGTCTGGTACGGCGCGAGCGTGGCGGAAGATTCGCCGATTGCGACCTCAAGCGCGAGGTCGAGCGACATTACGATGAGCGGCCGTGCTTGCGTTGCCATCGATGCCGGTTCGCTCGTCGCAGTGATGCGTTCGACGACGAAATGTTCGTCGGCAATCAGCGCGGTTCGCGCTAGGCCTTCAAATTGATAATCGATCTGTGCAAGCGTCCCCGCCGTGGTCGCCTTATAGTCTAGGACGTCCGCCGCCTTCTGCACGTGCAGCTCGCGCGGCTTGCCGTCGAGGCCGAGACGATTGTAATCGAACATGCGATAGGTAAGATCGGAGGCTTGCTGGGTTTCGAAGATCGTCAAGCCCGGGCCGATCGCGTGGACCAGGCCGTGCGGAATGTAGACCGTGTCGCCTTTCTTTACGTCGATGTAGCGGAGGAGCTCGCCCAGCGTTCCGTCGGCGACGCGGCGCTCGTATTCCGCGCGCGACGTGTCGCGATTCCAACCGTACACGATCTGCGCGTTCGGCTGCGCGTCGAGTACGTACCAGCATTCGGTCTTTCCGAACGGCTGACGCTCGACGCGGCGCGCGTAGGAATCGTCGGGATGCACTTGCACGGAGAGCCAGTCGTGCGCGGTAATGATCTTCGTCAGCACGGGAAAGATTCGCGACGGATCGATATCGCCGAGCAGCTCCGACGCGAGTCGCACCCGCAAATCAGCGACCGTCGAACCGGCGAGCGTGCCGTTGATAACACGATCGGTATCCCAGCATTCCCACGATTCACCGAGCTTTGCGTTTGGGTCACCGCGCTTGCCATAGACCCGCACGAGCTCGTCGCCGCCCCAAACCTGTTGCGTCAGCTTCGGATCGAGAACGTAGGGATAAAGGCCGTTCTGCTCCATGAGGTTCCCGGGCTCTGATACGCGGACTTCGTGCGGAATTCCGGCCCGGCGGCTCGAAGATCCACGGCGTGCACGTCTATTACGTCGGCATCGGGTCGAACCTCGGCGATCGTCAAGCCAACATATTGGCGGCGCTGCAGCGGTTTCGATCGCGCGCGAAGGTTTCCGCCGTCTCGTCGTTTTACGAATCGCCCGCGGCCGGCGGCGCCGAGGGGCCCCCATATTTGAACGTCGCGGCCGCGCTCTATTCGGAGCTGGACGCGCAAGCGTTCGAGCGCTTTGCGCGGGACGTCGAGCTAGCCGTCGGGCGCGCGCGCACCACCGCGAAGCTGGCTCCGCGCCCGATCGACGTCGACATGCTCTTCTCCGACGGCGAGCTGCGGCAGCCGAATTTGCAAGCGCGCCCTTACAATCTTGCGCCGCTCGCCGAAATCGCGCCGCATCTCGTCACCACGCAGGTCGACGGTGCGGTGCGCCGCCGGGAGCGCAGCCTGCACTTCGACACGGACCGCCAATCGGAGGCGCCGGAGATTCGCTTGGCGCTCAATCGCGCCGGCGTCTCACGCGTGCGCCGCGTCGTGCATCTCGAGGTCGACGGGCGCGCGCAGGTCTACAACGGCGAGTTTACGATGGTCGCGGATCTCGCGCCGGACAAATCCGGCGTGCACATGTCGCGTTTCGCCGAAATACTCGAAGAGGCGACGCTCGACGTGTTGGCGCGCGATGAAAAGCCCGCGCGCATCGAACGCCTGGTGGAGGCGGTTGCACGCGAGATCGTACGAAGCCAGCGCGCCGTGCGGGCGGACGTGCGGCTGCGCGCCCAATTCGGCTTGGAGCGCTGGACGCCGGTAAGCGGCAAGCGCGGCGAAGAGACGTATACCCTGATCGGCATCGCGCACGCCGACGAGGCCGGGACCCGGCGCGTCGTTGGCGTCGAAGCCGAAGGGATGACGGCATGTCCGTGCGCGCAGGCCATGGTGCGCGAGCATTCGATGCATCAACTCGTCGATGCAGGCTTCAGCGAAGCCGATGCGACGCGCGCGCTGGACGCGCTTCCCGTGGCGACGCACAACCAGCGGGGACGCGGCTCCGTTCTTCTCGGCGTGGATGAGGACCACACCGACGCGATTCGCGCCGAAGACTTGGTCGAAATCGTCGAAAACTCGATGTCGAGCGAGACGTACGATCTGCTCAAACGGCCCGACGAATTCTTCGTCGTCAACAAGGCGCACCATAATCCGCGCTTCGTCGAAGACGTCGTGCGCGGAATTCTGGCTCGCGCGCTCGACATGTATGCCGATCTCGGTGACGAAACGTTCGTTTTTGCGAGCCAAGTGAACGAAGAATCGATTCACAAACACGATGCTTTTGCCGAAGGCTTCGGGCTCTTCGGCGAGCTGCGCGAAGAGCTGCGTGCCGGCCGGTACATTCCTGCGAAGACGGACCTTGCAGCGTGGCTACGCACGCGCCCATCGCCGGCGCTAGTCTAGGCCGCGTGGCTCCAGCGCCGCGATTCGTGCACGCAGCGAAGGATGCGAGGAGAAGAAGAATTCGTACCACGCCGGCGGATCTTCGTCGGCGAGATTCTGGTCGCGTAGACGTCGAAACGCCGCCGCGCCCCCCTGCGCATCGCGCGTTGCGGTAAGGGCGAAGCGGTCGGCCGCCCATTCGCGCGAGCGCGAAAAGGCAAAGAGTAACGGCCGCAGGGCTTGCGTCGCGACCAGCATCAGCGCGTAAATTCGCACGACGAGCAGCGGGCGATCCCGCAGACGCTCGCGTTCCTCCGTTGACCCCGCGGAGTTGGCAAAGAGAAAGAGGGTCAGCGCGAGGAGCTCGCCGAGCGCGATCATCCGCCAGGTGTCTTTGTTGACGTAGTGGCCGAGCTCGTGCGCGACCACGAACTCCGTCTCGTTCTCGGTAAAGCGCTCGATCAACGTATCGCCGAGCACGATCCGATGCGTGCGCCCGATGCCGGTCACGAACGCGTTCGCTTTACGCGTCTGACGGCTCATATCCATGCGAAGGATCGCTGCGTCGCCGACCCCAAACCGGGCTGCGAGCTTGCGCAAACGCGTCTCGAGCGAGCCGATTACCGGCTCGAATTTGTTGAACAGCGGTAGGACGTAGAGCGGAACGAGGACGTTGGCGGCAACCAGGAGCGGCAGCGTGCCGGATGCGGCAAGCCACGGCCATCGTTTCGGTGCGCGGCGTACCGCTGCACCGAGCAGCGTTCCCAAGAACGCCGAGAGCGCCGCACCGAGTACCGCGCTCTTAGCGTAATCGGTGAGCCAGGCGTCGCGCGGCTGATCGCTGAGGCCGAAACGCCGCTCGAGCGTGTACCCTTGAACGAACGAGACCGGAAGATCGGCAAGCGCGCCGAGCAGCGAGAACGGTCCGAAAAAGAGTGCTGGGCGCAGCCAAACCGGTGCCGCATTCGTCGCACGATCGAGGCCCGCGGCCAACGGTCCGTATGCGAACGCAACGAAGCCGGCCATCGCCCGAATCGTATCGACGACTTCCAACCGGCGGCGAATCCCGGCGTAGGCGAGGGCATCTTTCTCGCGTGGCGGCGACGGCTCACGCCACTCGCGCACGGCTTGCGCGGTGCGCATCAGCGCATAACCGGCCGCGACGCCGGCGCCGAGGCCGAGCAGCAGGCTGCGTGATTTCATCCTAGATAATCGAGATGGTCTCTTTGGGCCTTGGGTGGGCTTCCAGGGCACCCAGCAGCCGTTGCGCGAGCAGATCGCAGATGGGATCGTCGAGCTCCTCGATGCGGCCCTCGTCGGCAAGCTGCGCTTTTCTCGGGTCGATCGGAATACGCGCAAGAACCGGCGCGCGAGCCAGCTCCGCGACGCGCTGCGCGTAGGACGGGCCGTAGATTTCGTAGCGCGTGCCGGTATCGGGCGCTTCGAAGTACGACATGTTTTCCACGACGCCGAGAATAGGTTTCTTGAGCTGGTGAACGAGATTCGCTGCTTTTCGTACGACCATCGTCGCGAGTGCCTGTGGCATGGTAACCAACACCACGCCGTCGATCGAGAGCGACTGCAGCACCGTCAGCGGCGCATCGGACGTTCCGGGCGGAAGATCGACGAGCAAGTAATCTAGCTCACTCCACGTGACTTGCTCGTAAAACTGGCGGATCACGCCGGCAACGATCGGACCGCGCCATATCATCGCGGTGTCTTCGCTTTCGCTCAACAGGTTCGATGAGACGATTTCGATCGCGCTGCGCGAGACCGCCGGCGTGATCAGCGGCTGCGGTTGGCCTTGCGCCGTCCGCTTTACGGGATCGGCTTGAATCGAAAGCGGCTCGTGTAACCCGAAGAGCTTGGGGATCGACGGTCCGGTGATGTCGGCGTCGAGGATTCCGACGCGAAAGTTCCGGCGGCGCAGCCCGATCGCAATCAGCGCGGTCACGAGCGATTTGCCGACCCCCCCCTTACCAGACATGATCGGGATCGTGTGCGCGATGAGCGCGCGGCCGCTGAACGCGCCCGGCGCGCGTCGCGCCGGCCGCCGGTCTTCGTCGCGAATCGGCGGGACCGCACCCGAACGCCGCGCGTGCTGCAGCGCGGCGAGGATCGGCTCGATTTGCAAGCCGTGCGCGCGCGCACCCTGCTCGATCGTTTCGTTCGAACTGACGCTGCAGCCGCTGCAACCGAGGCCGAAGCCGCGCATGACCTCGGCCGCGACCGGAAGCTCAGCCACGAGCTCGCGGATGTTCGTCTGTGGAGTGATCTCGATTTGGCTTGGGGGCATCGTGTTCTTCAAAGGCTCCATAAGTTGAACGTGCGAACCGCGCGTCGGTATGCAGCTTATCGACCGCGCTCGCGGCGTCCTCGCCGGAGGGTGCGATTCACCGGTTCGCTCCGGCTGGGGCGTCGGCGCGCCGATGTTCCTCCAAGGAGCGGCCCGCGGCGCTTACGCGTACGACGAAGAAGGCCGCCGCTACGTCGATTACATCATGGCGTATGGCCCGCTGCTCTTCGGCCACACGCATCCATCGCTCGTCAACGATTTGGATTCGATCGCCCGCCACGGCTTCGTTTGGGGCTGCACGCATCCGCAAGAGATCCGATTGGCGGAACGGATCCGCGGGCTGCTTCCTTCGATGGAGCGTATGCGCTTTGTGACGAGCGGAACCGAGGCGATGATGAGCGCGATTCGCGTCGCGCGCGCTTTCACCAAGCGCGAGCGCGTGCTGAAATTTGCCGGCAACTATCACGGTCATTTCGATCTCGCGTTGATCGCCGCCGGGGCTTCGGCCGCGGCCGGCAGCGGTGGTATTCCGTCGGGCGTGCGTCGCGACGCCGTCGTCGCACGCTACAACGATCTCGATTCGGCCGACGAACTTGCGCGCGGTATCGAAGACGAGATCGGCGCAATCGTGGTCGAGCCGATCGCGCTCAACATGGGGCTCGTCGCACCTCTGGAGGGTTTCCTCGAAGGGTTGCGCGAGCGCGCGCGGCGGTGGGGCGCGCTGTTGATCTTCGACGAGGTCATCACGTGGCTGCGCTTCGGAGTGGGCGGCGCGCAAGGTCGCCTGCACGTAACGCCCGATCTCACGGCGCTCGGCAAAATCATGGGCGGCGGAGCGCCGATCGCCGCGTTCGGCGGTCGCGAAGAGGTCATGGCCGTTCTCGCACCCGGCGGCGAGACGTTTACCGGTGGAACGCACGGCGGGAATCCCTTCGGCGTAGCGATGGCGCATCGCGTTCTCGATCTGATCGAGTCTCACCCCGAGTATTACGCGCGCATGGAGCAGCTCGCGAAGAGGCTCGCCGAAGGCATCCGCGAGCGCCTCGCGCGCCGAGGCTTAGCGTACGCGGTCGTACAGCAAGAGTCGGTGGTCGACTTCAAATTTCGCGCCGGCGCAGCGAGCCGCGATTACGACGACGCGCGCTCCGCCGATCGCCGCGCGTACGCGGCGTATTATAGCGCGATGCTCGCACGCGGCATTCTGCTGCCGCCGTCGCAAAATGAAGTGATGTTCGTTTCCACCGCTCACACCGACGACGACGTGAGTGAAACGCTCTTGGCGATCGATACGTCGCTAGAAGTGTCATCATGAGCGAAGCGACCACGCATTGTGTCATCCTGAGCGAAGCGAGGCGAAGCCGAGCGAAGTCGAAGGACGAGCGAAGTCGAAGGACGAGCGAGGCGCAAGATGACTAGCGTTTTGACCTGCATCGGGCGAGGCGGTGAATTTCCGCCCAGTCGTTAGCGATGAGTGCGCGCTTCTTCGCACGAGACCAACCTTTGAGCCGTTTCTCCCAACTAATGGCGTCGGCCACTTCGCGGAACTCCGAAGCGTGCACCAATATGACGGGCCGCCGCGTGAACGTGTAGCAGCCCGGATCGATGCCGAGATTATGCTGTGCCAGTCGAATTTCTGGATTGTTGGTGATTCCAACGTAGAACGATTCGTCCGAGCAGCGCACCATGTAGACATAATAGGTCTTCACCCGAGCCATTCTGCGACGAAGGACGCGCGTAGCTAATTAGTCCTTCGACTTCGCTCGTCCTTCGACTTCGCTCGGCTTCGCCTCGCTTCGCTCAGGATGACACAATGCGTGGTCGCTTCGCTCAGGATGACACAATGCGCGGTCGCTTCGCTCAGGATGACACAATGCGCGGTCGCTTCGCTCAGGATGACACAATGCGTGGTCGCTTCGCTCAGGATGACACCGGAAAAGCGTTGGCTGTCGCCCAGGATGACACACTAATGCGGCACTTCGCACGATTCGAAAGCGAAGTCGTAAACGCCCAACCCGTCGGAGCTCGGAGTGAGCCGGAGAGTGTGATCGCCGAAGTGCGCGTTCGCGATCAGATCGAACGCGCGCGGCGCATCTACGTCGGCGTACGAGTTGCCGCGCGGATCGTAGCGAAGATCTTTTCCCGCATCGTCCTTGGGAACGGGCTTGCCGTCTTGCGTGACGTTGACGCGCACCGAGCCGCCGCGTTCGGGGCGTAGCACTGCGACAATCTCGATCGCGTGGTAGCGCAGCACCAAAACCCCATTGCTCTCGCCCGAAACGGCTGCCTCCGGCGTGACGTGCCAGTAGCCTTGCAGATAGATCGACCCGTCGCGCGGCGTACCGCCGTCGTAGACGAAGTTGCTATCCTGCGCCGGATTCCCGCCGCCGGGGGGATTCGCGATTCCGCCGCGGCCGACGAGAATTTCATCGGTCTTCGGATAGCAGACGGCTCCGGGGTTATCGTAACTATCTTGCGGTAGCAGCGCCATGACGGCAGGCATCGAGAGCGAAGGATTTCCCTGCCTGAGCAGCTGCTGGATCCGCGTTTCGGTCTGCGGATAACCGCCTTCGCCAACGAAGCTCTCCA
>DASXGO010000027.1:0-4066 GCA_036489055.1 Candidatus Cybelea sp.
CTTGGCCTGCGCGCAGGAGAGCATTCCGCTCTTCCCGTCCGCTCCAATGACGACGACGGTCGCGCCGCGGGAGGCGAGCCGCCGGACTTGAGCGGGAGCGCCGGCCACGTCGAGCACGGCCAACGCGACGCCTTCGTCGATGTCGTCGGGGAGTCGCGCCCAAAGCGCGCTTTCGAAGAGGATCGCTTTACCGGAAACCCAGACGCGGCCGGTCGCGACGTCGACGCGCCGAACGCGTTCGATTCGCAGCGGCGTCAACGTCAGCGAAACGAGCGATGCGATACGCTCGCCTTCGCGCAGATCCAGTTTGTCGCGGAGTGCACCGCCTACCTCGACGACGCGCCCGACGAACATGCCGCCGCTGCCCGTAACGGGGTTATGGTGCTTCCCGCGCTCCGCTACGATCGCGACGACGCGTTCGCCGATGCGCGCGGCGTCGAATTCACATTCCTCGGAAATTTGGCGAAACGACGCGGAATCGATATTCAGCGCCTCGACGTCACAGAGGACCTCCGTCTCGCCGGCGACCGGAGTATTGTCGATCCGCCAAGCATCTTGCGGCATGGCTCCGGCGGGCTCGACGACGCGATGCGCCCCGAGCGGATGGCAGGACGAACGAACGGAACTTAACACCGTCAACGCACCGTCACGCCGCCGCGCTCGAACGGCATGCTGAGCACGATGGTCGTACGCGTTCGGGCCATTCCCGGCGTTGCTTTCAGTCGCGCCAGCAACTCGTCGAGATGCTGCGTCGAGCGCGTGACGACTTTGCAGAGAAAACTCTCTTCGCCCGCGACCGAATGGATCTCGCAGATTTCGGGCATCTCGCTGAGACGGCGCGTAAACTCGTCGTACGAGCAATCCGGCGTCGTATAACAGCTCACGAAGGCGGTCAAATGGAGCCCGAGCCGCTCCGGATCGAGGTGCGCGCAGTAACCTCGGATATAGCCGCGTTGCTCGAGCCGCTTGACTCGGTCGTGGACTGCCGGCGCCTTCAACCCCACGATGGAGGCTAATTCGGTGAAGGTCGAACGCGCGTTGCGCTGCAACGCGTCGAGGATTGCCAGGTCGAGCTCATCCAGCTCGTCGTTGATCATCATCATGTTCGACATAGGAGAAAATTTGCCGAAAAATCTTCGGCCTAGCAACAATAACACCATAAATCCGTTCGGCGCAATACGCCTCGCATGGATTTTCTGTTTTTTCCAGGCGGGCCTTACGGCGGCCGGTTGCGGGCCGCCCTCGGAGGGACCCGCGCAGGCCGTGCGATTCGACCTGGCAGCCGACCCGCGGACCCTCAACCCGCTCTTCCTCGCCCCCGACGCGGCCGTCGTCGAACTGCAGATGGCTCGCTTATCGTTCGAGCCGTTTATCGACTTAGATGCCCGCGGCCGGCCCCAGCCCGAATTGCTGCGGGAGATACCCACGCGCGGCAACGGAGGTCTCTCAGCCGACGGACGTACCATTCGTTACCGCTTGCGCCCCGGGGTGGAATGGAGCGACGGGCGGCCGGTGACTGCCGCGGACGTACTCTTCACGCTTCGTGCGATTCTGGATCCGCGCAATCCCGTTCGCTCGCACGAAGGATACGATTTGATCGATCGGGCGCAGTCGCCGGACCCACTGACCGTCGTCTTTCATTTAAAGCGGGCGTGGGCGCCGGCAGGGATGACGTACTTCTCGTACGGTTTCTCGCCGCAGTTCGTGCTGCCGGCGCACGTCCTGCGTTCCCAGATGCCGCTCGAACGCGCAGCCTTCAATGCCGCCCCAACGGTAGGCGACGGTCCGTATCGGTTTGGGTCGTGGCGGCGAGGTGAAGGCCTGCGCTATACGGCCAACCCGCGATATTGGCGCGGCGCACCTTCGGTTCCCGAGCTGATTATTCGCACCGTCCCCGACCCGTCGACGAATCTACTGCTGCTGCAAAGCGGTGCGATCGACTGGAACCTGCTCGCACCGGCGCAAATCGCGATCGTGCACCGCGATTTGCGGCTTGCATTTCTCAACGTGCCGACGGCCGTCGTTGCGGGCTTGGCGTTCAATACCGCACGGCCTCCGCTCGACGACGTGCGCGTTCGAAGGGCACTTGCGATGTCGATCGACCGGCAAGCGATATCGCAAAAGATCACGCTCGGTTTTTATCCCGTCACCAATATGATCCAGCCGCGTTTCTCATGGGCGTTCGACCGGCGCGTGCGCCAGCCCGGGTACGATACGCTTGGGGCCGATCGACTGCTCGACGACGCAGG
This sequence comes from Candidatus Cybelea sp., assembly GCA_036489055.1. Lineage (GTDB taxonomy): Bacteria > Vulcanimicrobiota > Vulcanimicrobiia > Vulcanimicrobiales > Vulcanimicrobiaceae > Cybelea. Next base: position 2,250 of record DASXGO010000027.1, read on the forward strand.
CTGGAAACGCGGCGCGGACGGAATGCGGCGGCGCAACGGGACGCCGCTGACCTTGACCTATGTTGCGTTTCCGGAGAGCGCGACCGGCGTGCGCGTCGCCACGGCGGTGCAAGCGGCGCTGCGCGAACGCGGCATCGATCTCGCAATCAAATCGGTGAGCAACGCCCAACTTTTTCTACCGCGGACGGGAGTGCTTGCAACCGGGGCTTTCGACCTGGCATACGTTCCCTGGACGATGGGTGCGGATCCCGACGATTCCGCGGTGCTGGCGTGCGGCGGCGCTTCGAACTACATGCGCTGGTGCGATCCGCGCGTGGAGAGGCTCGAAATCGCCGCGCTGAGCGCGACGGATATAAATCTCCGTCGACGGCTTTACCGGACGATCGCGCGTATCGTCGCGGCGCAAGTGCCGGTGCTCTACCTCTTCAATGCCGATTACGTGTACGCGTATCGTACACGCTTGCACGGCTTCTCGCCAAACGCGTTCGTGCCGACGTGGAACGCCTATCGGTGGAGGTTGTAAAGGCGGAGCGTGCGAACGCTCGATTTCGAATGAGCGCTCGAGCTACGATGCCAGCGGCCTCATGATTACGTTCTTCCTGCGGCGCCCGCATTTTGCCGGCGTCCTCAGTTTCGTTGTGCTCCTCGCCGGGCTCGTCACGATTCCTGCGCTCCCGATCGCGCAGTATCCGCAGATTTCGCCGCCGACCGTGACGGTGACGTCGGAATATCCCGGCGCTACTGCGGAGATGGTGATGCGTTCCGTAACGACCCCGCTGGAGATCAACATCAACGGCGCCGACGGACTCCAATACATGCAATCGTATTCGAGCGCCAACGGCGCGAGCGTGATCACCTGCACGTTTGCGCTGGGAACCGATCCGACGACCGATCAGACCAACGTCCAGCACGGCGTCGACTTGACGCTCTCGCAGCTTCCGCAAGCCGTTCAGAACCAAGGAGTGACCGTTCAGAAGAGCGCCGGCAATATAACGATCGCGGTGGCGATGCTCTCGACGAGTTCGGCGGTCTCCGACATTGCGGTCAGCAACTACGCCGACCTCAACGTTATCGAGAATCTCAAACGCGTCCCGGGCGTCGGTCAAGTCGAAGTGCTCGGCGACCGTACCTACGGAATGCGCGTTTGGGTCGACCCGCACAAGCTCCAATCCAACAACATCTCGCTCGATACGGTCATCAACGCCATCAAGCAAAACAATGCCGACGTTGCCCCAGGCTCGATCGGCCAGCCGCCGACCACGGGAACCCAGCCCTTCCAAATTCCGATCTCGATCAACGGGCGGCTGCAGTCGCCCAACGAGTTCAAGAACATCGTCGTCGCGGTCCAGCCGAACGGCGGCTATTTGCGGCTCGGCGACGTTGCGCAAGTCGAACTCGGCGCGCAGAACTACGTTACGTCGGCCCGATACAACCGAAAGACGGCCGTCGCGCTCGCGATCGAAGGCGAGCCGACGGCAAACTCGCTGGAAATCTCGCAGAATGTTCGCGCGACGATGGCCGAGATCGCAAAGACCATGCCGGCGGGAATCTCTTACAAAATCGCCTTCGATACGTCCGACTTCGTCCGAGCCTCGATCAAGGAAGTCGTCGTAACGCTGCTCATCGCGATTCTGCTGGTCGTGCTGGTTATCTTCATCTTCTTGCAGAATTGGCACAGCACGCTCATACCATCCATAACCATTCCAGTCTCGCTGATCGGCACGTTTGCCGCGATGAAGCTGTTGGGGTTCTCGATCAATACCCTGACGCTCTTCGGGTTGACGCTCGCGACCGGCTTGGTGGTCGACGACGCGATC
>DASXGO010000045.1:0-5689 GCA_036489055.1 Candidatus Cybelea sp.
GCGCGCGCTAAGGCCACCGACCGCCATTGCGAATCGTGCGTCAGCAGCCACGAACGCCAAGGGGCTTCGCAGGCAATCAGCAGCGCGTCGATATCGCCGGGATAGGCTCTGACGTTCGCCATGGCGTCGGCGTCGGCCAAGCGCGCGAGCTGTTGCGGATCGTCTTCGGAGTTGACCCGCTGGAGCAAGCCCTGCGCCTGCGCAATAAGCGTGAGATCTTCGGAGTGCTTCGACACCCATTCGGCGGCTTCGCGCACCCACCAGACGGCGCCGTCGTGGTTGGTCAGCGGATTGTAGTGCAAGCCGGTTCCGATTTGCACGGTAAGCGTGGCGAGCTCCGCGTAGGCCGGATCGCTGGGATACTGCAGCGAGTAGGCGCGGCCGGCATTGAAGATCGTAGAAAGGTAGATTGCCTGCGACCGAAAGTTCCATCCGGCCGCGGCGCCTTTGGCGAAGGCGTCTTTCATTTGCGCGTAGAGCACCGACGGCTCGACTTCGAGCGTCGCCTGTACGATCACCGGCGCCGCGATCGTTGCGGCGAGGAGTACGGCCGCCGCCGCTTTAGAGAACGCTCGAATCATCGAGCACCAGATGCAGGTTATTCGTCAAAAGCGCGTTCTTGAGCTCGCGCGCAATGCGCCTGCCGGTCGACATCGGCTCGGAATAGTTGAGATACGAATACGGCGACCCGTCGATGAAGAGATTCGTGCCGGCTACGATTCGCGCGGAGATCTCCATCACGTAGAACTGAATGTCGGGCGTGATGATCGTCTCGATGCAAAACGCGCCGAAGAGGCCCTTTGGACCGGCGATCTCTTTGCTGACGCGAACGACATCGTCGCCCATGCGCAAGGCCTCGGCCAGCATCGACTCGCGCAGCGAGACCGGCTGATTGCCGACCACGACGTACGATGGGCTCACGTCCATACCTTCCTGCGCCGCGGCGGGAATCCGGCCCAGCGAATCGACGTTCGTCTCGTAACGGCGGTCCATCGACATGATCTCGAGCTTGTGATGCAGCGGCGAGTAAAAGTAGTGGATGTAGAGCGGAACGCCGATTATGTATTCCTGGATGATGTACGCTTCCTTGAGGTGCGTCGCCCGCGCCTCGAAGTCATGCGCGTCCCTAATGAACATGTAACCTTTACCGCCGGCGGCGCCGTAGAGCTTGACGATCACCGGCCGGTCAATCTCGGCGCCGCTCTTGAACTGCCGCGGCAGCTTCAATCCGGCGCGTGACAGCCACTGGCGCTGCAGCTCGCGGCTCGCCTCCCAATCGAGCACCGCCTTGTTCCCAAAGTAAGGAATCGTCATCTTTTTGTGCTCGTCCAGCGAGAGGTATGCCACGAAGGACCCGTGCGGAACGATGATGACTTTGCGCTTCTCTAATTCCGCGATCAGCGACATGAAATGCGAGTAATCGGGAAGCGCGATCACCTCATCGACAAAAGCAAACGAGCGATAGAGACGCTCGGTATCGCGATTGGAGATGGCCAGCGTGCGGAATCCTTCGTCGTGGGCTCCTTTGAGGATTTGCAGCGCCGAATGCGAGCCCAGAGTTGCGATCGTATACGGCCGGTCCATCGGTTTCTACTACTCGCCTTCGGTCCGATTGTCCCGGTCGAATAGATCGCGCGTCAGCGCGCGTTCGATTGCGGGATTGCACAAGAGTCGTTCGATCGCCATCTCGAGCACCGGGCGTTTTACGGGCGTGCCGTGCGCGTTGTAAAGGCGCCACGCTACGGCGATTCGCTCGGAATTAGCGATCGGCTCGATCCAGACTTCGCCCCAATTCGGCTGCGCGATCTTCAGGACGCTTATGCGATGTTTATTAGGATTGAAAATTCTTTCATCGGCGGTAATGCGGGCCACGAGCGCGTGGGCGTCCTCGTCATCGAAGAGCAAGATCTGGCTGCGCTCGACGCGATCCACGTCAACGCCGAGCTTGCGCAGCGCGACCAGCGCGGTGTACGCGGTGTTGTCGGGGATTTTCAGCGCGATGGAAACGGCCAGCGTCACGACACGGCTTCGACGAAGCTGCGGAAGAGTGCGGCACCGCCCGACGGCGCCAGGACGTCGCCGTTACCGCGCCGGTCGAGGTGATTGAAGGTCCACCCGTCGCGCTCGGGATGCGGCATAATCGCGAGGACGTTGCCCGCGCCGTTCACCAGTCCGGCGCAGCGCAGCGCCGAACCGTTGGGAACGGCGGCGTCGTCCACGCGCCCATCGGCATGCGCGTACACGAACGCAAGATGGCCGCCGGAAACGATTTGCGCGAGATTTTCCGGCGAGGCCGCGAGACGCCCCTCGGCATGCGCCGCCCAGGCCGGCACGAGCGCCCAGGGCGGCAACGCCGCAGTGATCGCGCAGCGTGAAGGCTCGATCTCGAGCTTGAGGTAAACGTGCCGGCAGACGAAGTGCGGTTGCGGCGCGTTCTTTGCAAACGCGGCCGTCGCGCGGCGTACCTGCCCGGTCCCGGGAATCAGTCCGGCCTCAAGCAAGATCTGCGCGCCGTTGCAGATTCCAAAAACAAGTTTTCCGTGCTGCGCGCCTTCGATAACGTAGTCCATGATGCGGTCGTGGGCGGCAATTGCGCCCGCCCGAATTCGATCTTCGTATGCGAAACCGCCGGAGAGCACGTAGGCGTCGTACGAGCCCAGCGTTTGAGCCTCCGACCAATGAACGAGCTCCGCGTCCCCGCCGCAATCGCGGAGTAAGCGTACCGTTTCATCCTCGGAGTTCGTGCCGGGGAAGACTGGAACGGCGATGCGGCCGCTCACGGGTAGATCTCCTCGAGCGGGCGCGACCAGATATCGAATAAGCTCGGAATGTCGAACCGCACGCCGTTCACGACGAGCTGCGAACCTGTGACGGTTTCGCCGATCCGCAACGCACCGGTGAGATCGATTTGGCTTTCATCGCTCACCTCGCAGATGTATCCCCCCGCTTCGCAGAGCGGATTGCCGAAATCAATTTCGGCGCCGATGGCTCTGCCGCGGAGCATCGCATCGAAAGCGAGCCGCGCGAGCGCGGTCAACATGCCGCCGTCGCTCACCACACGACACGACCGCAGGACGCCGCGCTCGATCGCATCGTGAACGATGCCGACGCCGGCGCGCTCCGCGAGGTATGAAATCTCCGGTAACGTTCCGTCGACGCCGAGAAGCTCCGCGAGCACCGAACCGCCCAACACGAGCTCGCGGCTGCCGACCCACAGCAGCGCCGATCCCGGTTCTTTCAGTCCCGGCGTTACGACCTGCGCAACGTCCTCGACGGCGCCCATGCACGCAACGATCGCCGACGCCGGCACGGCGCGACCCCCGGCAGATTCGTTGTAGAGGCTCACGTTACCGGAAACGAACGGTAAATCGAGCTCCGTTGCGGCGCGTTCGAGCCCCTCAACGGCGCCGACGAAGCCGCCGTATTGATCCGGCTTACGTGGATTACCGAAGTTAAGGCAGTCGGTCAGCCCGATTGGCCGCGCGCCGACTGCAACGACCCGCCGCATCGCCTCGACGACGGCATGCTCGGCGGCATACGTTGCGTCGATCCGTCCGAATCTCGGATTGCCGGCGACGGCGAGCGCAACGCCCAGTCGCGAGCCCGGGACCGGTGCGAGTACGCCTGCATCCGCCGCGCCGCGCGGGAGTACCGTGCAGCCCCTGACGACCGCATCATAGCGGCGGTACAGCGGTTCGCGCGACGCGACGTCGCGATGCGCCAGCACTTGCGGAAAGAGCGTTTCAACGTCGACTGCGGGCAGCTCGGCGGCCTTACCCGAATGGCGTATCAGCTCCGTGTAGGGAAGCTCGTCGCGAATTCGCCCGGTGAGAAATTCGATGTCGACGTCCATGACGACGCTCCCGCGGTAGCGCAGTACGTACCGGCACTCCGGAGTAACGCGACCAATTATGGCCGCGCGCGCATTATAGGCAATCTCCGGCAGCGAAAATTCTTCGTTATAGATTCGCACGACCTCGGCGGCCGTATCGGCGGGCAGAATCCAAAGAAGCCGCTCTTGCGTTTCGCCGACCGCAATGACTTCCGGCGGCATGCCGTCGACGGAAACGTTGACCGCATCGAGGTTGATCTCCGCGCCATAACCGCCGTGGGCGGTGATCTCGGCCGAACAACCCATAATGCCGCCGGCGCCGAGATCTTTGAACGCCGCAGTGATCTTTCGTTCGCGGAGCACCGCAAAGACGCGATAGCTGGCGCGCATGAGCACGTTCTTGAGGAACGGATCGGGTACTTGAACCGCGCCCTTATTCAGCTCGGATTCCTCGGCGTCGAGCGTGACCGAAGAGAACGACGCGCCGCCGAAGCCGCTGGGGTCGGTCGCCTTTCCAACGAGGACGATCGACCACCCTTGCGCGCCTTTGGGCGCAAACGAATGAATGAGATCGGATTCCTTTACGATCCCAAGCGCCACGACGTTCACGAGGCAATTGTCATCGAAGCCTTCATTGAAATAGACGTCGCCGGTCAGGTTGGGCACGCCGATCGCGTTGCCGTAGGCACCGATTCCATCCACCGCGCCTCGCGCAACGTGGCGTGCGTGGGCGTTCTCTCCAAAGCGTAAGGGATCCGCGACGGCAATGACCTCGGCTCCCATGCAGAGGACGTCGCGCACGATGCCGCCTACTCCGGTGGCCGCGCCTTCGAACGGGACGATTTGCGACGGATGATTGTGCGATTCGTGCGCGACGACGACGGCATAACGTTCGCCGGCGTGCGTGCCGAGGTGGATGGCTCCCGCATCTTCGCCCGGCCCCAACACAACCCGCGTGCTGGTCGCCGGGAGGCGCGCTAAGTGATGTCGGCTCGACTTATAACTGCAATGCTCGCTCCACTGCGCATCGAAGGCGTGCAGCTCGACGACGGTCGGTTGGCGTCCGAGCCGCTCGGCTATCCGCTGCAACTCGTCGTCCCGCAGCGCGACGTTCGGAGCTCCGGGGAGCTCGTTAACCAATCGCTGCTCCCTGCGGGACGGGGACCGGCTGCTGGAGCGACGCGTCGGCGTGCAGGACGTTCGAGCGCGCATTCGCCTGCATTAGCAGCGTCCTGCCGAACAGCACGGTATCTTCGAGTCCGAGAAGCTTCGCGCACTCCATCGCTAGGCGCTGCGGTTCCATCGCACCGTCGAGCACCGGCGCCGCCGAAATCGAATCGAGCATCGAATGCAGCAAATCGTTCTCTGCGACGGCGACGAAGATCAGGCGCGCAAAACTCGCCTCGAGCTGTTGCGCGAGCTGCATCACGAAACCCGGCGTCGCGGATGCGCTCGCAACGTGCCGTACCGTCGGAAGGCCGAGTTGTCCGAGGGCGCGGACGGCCTCATTGGCGCGTTCCACTTGGCCCGGCGAATCGGCGACGACCGCGACCATCCCCGGCCTCATGACGGGAAAGCCTCCGACCATATCCGCAACGCGTTCGTACGAAGCTTTCACCTGGTCGAGCGCCGTGTCGTCGACTGCTTGCAGATTGCGATAGATCTGTTTGTCGAGCATCAGCTCTTCGCGACCTTGCGGCCAAATACGCCATGAATCGTTGTCGATCACGTCGGCGATCACGAGCTGCCCTTGATTCTCGCCGCCGGCCAACCGCCCGAACTCGATCTTCAGGTCGACCAAGAGCACGTCGCGGCGGCGCCAAGCGTGCGACAGAATGTCGAACGTCAATCGCGCGA
>DASXGO010000060.1:0-10186 GCA_036489055.1 Candidatus Cybelea sp.
TTATTGGAAAGCGCGGCGTCGGAATCGACGACATCCGCAAGAATCTCGAAAAGCTGACCGGCAAGAACGTCGCCGTCAACGTGATGGAGATCCAGCACGCGGAGCTCGACGCGCGGCTTGTCGCTCAGAATATCGTCGATCAGCTCGAGAAACGCATCGCTTTCCGTCGCGCGATGAAGCAGGCGATCATGCGCACGATGCGCGCGGGTGCGCGCGGCATCAAGGTGCAGGTTTCCGGCCGGCTCGGCGGCGCCGAGATCGCGCGCACCGAGCACAACGCCGACGGAAAGGTACCGCTGCATACCTTGCGCGCGGACATCGATTACGCGCAGGTCGAAGCTTTTACGACATTCGGACGCATCGGCGTGAAAGTCTGGGTTTATCGCGGCGAGGTCCTTCCGGATCAGGCGCGGGGCGACGGCGCGCTGCCGCGTGGAGACCGCCGCGACCGTCGCGAGCGCGGCGGACGCGGTCGTCGCGATTCGCGTCCCGCTCCGCAACCGTCACCGGCACCGGTCGCGCAAGAACCGAGTGCATCATCCCGAGTGGAGTTGCGGGACGAACCGGTCGCGCCCGAACCAGTCGCGACTGAACCGGCCGTCAGCGAACCAGTCGTCAGCGAACCGGTCGGGGAACCGCCGGCAACGGAACCGGAGGTGGCGCAGTAATGCTCACTCCCAAACGCGTGAAGTGGCGCAAAGTGCAGCGCGGCCGCATGTCGGGCGCCGCGATTCGCGGCAATGCCCTGAGCTTCGGCGATTACGGCCTGCAGGCGATGGAACCGTGCTGGATGTCGAATCGCCAGATCGAGGCGGCACGCATCGCGATGACGCGCTACATCAAGCGCGGCGGCAAAGTCTGGATCAAGGTTTTCCCCGACAAGCCGGTCACGAAGAAGCCGGCCGAAGTCCGAATGGGCTCGGGTAAAGGAAATCCCGAGCTTTGGGTCGCCGTCGTGCGCCCGGGCCGGGTGCTTTTCGAGCTCTCCGGCGTCGCGCCGTCAGTTGCGCGCGAAGCGCTGCGGCGCGCCGCCGCAAAGCTGCCGATCGGCACCAAGATCGTCGCTCGCGAGGACGCATAGCATGGCTAAGAAAGAGCTTGACTCTCTGCGCGAACTGACCGTCAAGGAGCTGCAACAGAAAGCTCGTGACGCGAAGTCGGAGCTCTTTAACCTGCGTTTTGCGCTGCGCACGGGTCATTTGACCGACTTCAGCAAGATCCGAGCGATGCGCCGGTCGTACGCGCAAATTCAAACCGTTATCAGCGAAAAGCGCATTGCCGAGGGAGAGCATGGAGCAGCGTAGGGGCACGCGCCGGATCAAACAGGGGCGCGTAGCCTCGAGCAAGATGGAGAAGACGATTGTCGTCGTGGCCGAGACGCGCGTTCCGCATTCGGCATACGGCAAGATCGTTCGCAAGTCGGAACGTTTCAAAGCGCACGACGAGCGCAATGAGGCCAACGTCGGCGACGTAGTACGCATCATGGAGTGCCGGCCGCTCTCACGCGAGAAGCGCTGGAGACTCGTCGAGATCGTCGAGCGCGCGAAGTGATTCAGCAAGAAACGCGGTTAAAGGTCGCCGACAATAGCGGCGCTCGGGAGCTGTTAGTCATTCACATCAGCGGCGGCGGGCGGCATGTCTACGCGCACGTCGGCGACGTCGTCGTGGGGACGGTGAAGAGCGCGATCCCGGGTGCCGCAGTCAAGAAGGGTCAGGTCGTCAAGGCGGTGGTCGTGCGCACGAGCGCGCCGATCAAGCGCGGCGACGGCTCGGTGGTTCGATGCGATGACAACGCCTGCGTGATCATCAAAGGCGAAAAGGATAACCTCGATCCGCGCGGGACGCGCGTCTTCGGGCCGGTCATGCGCGAGCTGCGCGAGCGCGGCTTTCTCAAAATCGCGTCGCTCGCGCCCGAGGTGTTGTAGATTTTATGAAAGCGACGATTATTAAAGGCGATCAAGTGATGGTTCGACGGGGCAAAGAGCGCGGCAAGCGCGGCACCGTTAAGGCCGTGCACGGCGCCTCCGCGACGGTCGAGGGTGTTAACGTCGTCAAGCGCCACACGAAGCAGGGCAGTAAATCGGCCAACATGGGCGGCTCGGTTCAGACCGGCGGCATCATCGAGAAAGAAGCCGCGCTGCCGGTGTCGGCGCTCCAGTACGTCTGTGAAAAGTGTAAGCTGCCGACGCGTCTCCGCCACGGTCGAACCGCCGACGGCTCGATCCACCGCATTTGTTCGCGCTGCGGCGAGCCCGCGCGCGACTCGGCGAAGGGAGCCTAGCGTGGCCGAACGTTTGCGAGAAATCTACGAGCAGCGGATTCGTCCGCAGCTGCAGGAGCGCTTCGGTTACAAAAACGTCAACCAGATCCCGCGGCTCGAAAAAGTCGTCGTCAATATGAGCGTCGGCGAGGCGATCGTTAATCCCAAGGCGCTCGACGCCGCGGTCAACGAGCTCGCCGCGATTACCGGGCAGCGGCCAATTGTGACGAAGGCGAAGAAATCCATCGCGGCGTTCAAGCTGCGCGAGGGGATGAACATCGGCGCGAAGGTCACGCTGCGCGGCGCCCGGATGTACGTGTTCATCGACAAGCTTTTCAACGTCGTGCTTCCCCGTATCCGAGATTTTCGCGGCTTGCCGCCGAAGTCGTTTGACGGCCGCGGAAACTACAATTTGGGCCTTCGCGAGCAGCTCGTCTTTCCGGAGATCAACTTCGACAAAGTCGACAAGACGCGGGGTATGGACGTTACGATCGTCACGACGGCGAAGACCGACGAAGAAGCGTCGGAGTTCCTCGTCGCGATGGGTCTGCCGCTGCAGAAAGGCCGCGGTTAGGGAGCCTATGGCAAAGACTAGTTTGATCATGAAGTCAAAGCGGACGCCGAAGTTTTCGGTGCGCCGCCACAATCGCTGTCGCGTCTGCGGCAGGCCGCGCGGTTACCTGCGCAAGTTCGCTATGTGTCGTATTTGCTTCCGGGAGAACGCCCATGCGGGCGTGGTGCCCGGCGTGACCAAGGCGTCGTGGTAAGGGAGGAACGCAAATGTCGGTAACCGACCCGATCGCCGATATGCTCACGCGCATTCGCAACGCTAACACGGCAAATCACAAGACCGTCGACGTGCCGGCCTCCCGCGTCAAGCATGCGATCGCGCAGATTCTGCGCGATGAAGGCTTCATCGACGGATTCGAACGGCTCGACGGCGGACCGCAAGGCACGATCCGCATTCAGCTTCGCTACGGACCGGAGAAGGAGAAGATCATTACCGGCTTGCGCCGCATTTCGCGGCCGGGTCTGCGCGTCTATACCCGCAAAACGGAGATTCCGCGCGTACTAGGAGGCCTCGGCTTGGTGATCATATCGACACCGCAGGGCATCATGTCCGGGAAACGGGCAAAGAAGCAAGGCGTGGGGGGCGAGGTTCTCGCCTATGTGTGGTAAGCGATGTCGCGCATAGGGAAGCTTCCGGTTACCGTACCGTCCGGCGTCGAAATCAAGCTCGGCGAAGGCGAGCTCACGGTCAAAGGGCCTAAAGGTGAACTGCGCGGACGCATTCTCTCCAACGTCGTCGAGGTGAGACTCGACGACGGGAAGGTTCTCGTCTCTCGTAAGGGCGACGCGAAGGTGCACCGCAGCGCGCACGGTTTAACGCGCACGCTGATCGCCAATATGGTCGAAGGCGTCAGCAAAGGTTTTCGCAAGAGTCTCGAGATTACCGGCGTCGGTTATCGCGCCGCAAAATCCGGCGAGCGGCTCAACTTGAGCTTGGGCTACTCGCACCCGGTTACGTTCGAACCTCCCAAAGGCGTCGCGCTGACCGTCGAGGGGCAGAACAAGATTCACGTCGAGGGCATCGACAAACAGGCCGTAGGTCAGGTCGCCGCCGACATCCGCCGCTTGCGCAAACCGGAGCCGTATAAGGGCAAGGGCATCCGCTACGAAGGCGAACGGATTCGCAAGAAACTCGGCAAGGCCGGAAAGGCAGCGAAGAAGTAATGGCGGCCAAAGCGCAAGCCCGCCGCGAACGCCACGCGCGGCTGCGCAAGAAGATTTCCGGCACGCAGGAACGTCCGCGGCTCTACGTGCGGCGTTCGTTACACCATCTGTATGTGACGCTCGTGGACGACGTGCGCGGTCACACCATTGCCGCGGCGTCTACCTTGGAAGCGTCGGTTGCCGGTCCATTGGGCTCGAAAACGAACGCCGAAGCGGCGAAAGCGCTCGGAACGGCAATCGCGGCCAAAGCCAAGGCGGCCGGGATCTCCGACGTCGTCTTCGATCGCGGCGGTTACAAGTATCATGGTCGCGTTCGAGCGCTCGCCGATGCGGCCCGCGAAGCGGGGTTGAATTTTTAGATGCAGTATCGTGGTCGCGACCGCGACGGCAGCGGGCTAGAAGAAACGGTGGTGCGGGTGAACCGCGTTGCCAAGGTGGTCAAGGGCGGTAAGCGCTTCAGCTTCAGCGCGCTCGTCGTCGTCGGCGATCGTAAGGGTAAAGTCGGCTACGCCATTGGTAAGGCCGGTGAAGTTCCCGAAGCAATTCGCAAGGCCGTCGAGCAGGCGCGCAAGAGTCTCATCAACGTTGCCATGGTGGAGCGCACGATTCCACACGAGGTCCGGCACGAAGTCGGTGCCGCTACCGTGCTGCTCAAACCAGCGGCGCCCGGCACGGGCGTGATCGCGGGCGGTTCGATGCGAGCGGTGCTCGAGCTGGCCGGCATCCACGACATTCTCACGAAATGTCTAGGCACGACTAATCCGATCAACGTCGTGATGGCAACCGTCTCGGCGTTGAAGTCGCTGCGCACGGCCGAACAAGTTGCGGCAATGCGCGGCAAGAGCGTTAAGGAAATCTACACGGTACAGAGCAATGGCAGAGAAAACAATACTGAAGCTGGGAGCGCTTAAACCCGCGCCCGGCAGCCGGCCCAAACGGCAGCGCATCGGGCGCGGTCACGGTTCGGGCATGGTCAAGACGGGCGGCGAAGGGGGCAAGGGTCAGACCGTTCGCTCGGGCGGCGGCAAAGGTCCGGCGTTCGAAGGCGGCCAGACGGCGTGGGCGCGGCGTTTGCCGCATCGGCGCGGCTATTCCCAGAAAGCCCGCGACCGCGGCGCTTTCGGCACGCGTTATGCCGTCGTCAACTTGCGGCAGCTCGCGCAGTGGGATCCCGCGATTGAGATTACGCCGGAATCGCTCCGCGAGCGCGGGCTCGTGAAAGCGCTGCTCGACGGCGTCAAGATTCTCGGCGCCGGCGCCGGCGCGGCGCTTCCGGCGGGCTTGCGTCTGCGCGACGTCGTCTTTTCGGCGAGCGCGCGCGAAGCTCTGACGGCAGCCGGCGCGACTCTCGAAGACGTGTCCTCAACTAATGCTCAATAACCTGCGCGCGGCGGTTCTCGTACCGGAGATCCGCCAACGCATTCTCTTCGTGCTCTTCGCCTTCGCGTGGTTCGTCTTTATGATCCACGTGCAGCTGCCCAACGTGAATCAGGCGGCCTGGCAACGCGTGCTGCAGAGCGGCGCCTTCTATAATCTGCTCGGCTTCCTTTCGGGCGGAGCGCTGCAGAAACTTTCGATCATCGCGATGGGCATTACGCCCTACATCAACGCCTCGATCATCATGCAGCTCATGACGGTCGTCTTGCCGCAGCTCGAGGAGATGGCCAAGCGCGGCGGCGAGGAAGGCCGCAAAAGGATCTCCCAGTATACCCGGTGGCTCACGATCATCCTCGGGACCATCCAAGCCACGTTCATGGCGATCTCGATGGAGCGCTCGGGTGTCTTTTACGATACGAGCATTTGGTATTTGCTGTACGCCATCATCGCGATGGTTGCCGGCACGCTCTTCTTGATGTGGCTCGGCGAGCAGATCAGCGACAAGGGAATCGGCAACGGAGTCTCGCTGATCATCTTCATCGGCATCGTGCTGCGCTATCCGCAGTACGTCACGCAGACATTTTCGTCGACCAGCCAAGGCGCCGAGTCGGTCCTCAACCTCGTTCTTTATATCGCGATCGCGATCGTCGTGATCATCTCGATCGTGTTTCTCTATCAAGGCCAGCGCCGCGTGCCTGTCCAGCAGGCGCGGAGGGTCGTCGGCCGCAAGATGTTCGCGGGGCGCTCGACCTACATTCCGCTGCGCCTGAACAACGCCGGCGTCATTTCGATTATCTTCGCGATCTCGATTTTGCTCTTGCCGCAGCAAGCGCTCTCGTGGTTCAGCCGGGGTCAAGCGACGGTGACGGGCACCGGCCTGTGGGGTGCGCTCCAGCACGGGCTGCAGGGCTTCTCTCAGTGGCTCAACGTCTGGTTCTCGCCCAACGGCGTGCTCTATAACATCGTCTATTTCTTGCTCGTCGTCGTCTTCACGTTCTTCTACAGCTCGATCGTGCTCAATACGCGTGACGTCGCCGACAATCTCAAGAAGACGGGAGCCTTTATCCCCGGCATTCGGCCCGGCCAGCCGACGGTCGATTACCTTAACAAGATTCTGATGCGCATCACGACCGCTGCGGCGATCTACCTCGGCTTGCTCGCGGTCCTGCCGGGTGCGGTGCAGCGAGGTCTTTCGGTGACCACGTTCTATCTCGGTTCGACGTCGCTGCTGATCGTCGTCGGCGTCGCCCTCGATACGATCACGCAAATCGAAGCACGGCTTGCTATGCGCGATTACCGAGGCTTCATCAAACGCTAGCATGCGCGTAGTCTTCTTGGGGCCGCCGGGCGCCGGAAAAGGGACGCAGGCGCGCCTGCTCCACGAGCGTTTTGGGCTCGTACAAATCTCGACCGGCGACATACTGCGCGCGAACCTCGCGCGCGGTACCGAACTCGGAAAGCAAGCCGAAGGATACATGCAGCGCGGCCAGCTCGTCCCCGACGAGCTCGTGATCGAAATGATCGAGCAGGAATTGCGGCGGGTGCGAGCGCGCGGCTTCGTGATGGACGGCTTCCCGCGCACCGTCCCCCAAGCGGTCGCCCTCGGTACGGCGCTCGCGAGCCGCGGGACGCCGCTCGATGCTGCGGTGCTTTTCAAAGCCGTCCGTTCGGCATTGGTGGCGCGTCTGGCGTCACGCTGGACGAATCCGCGGACCGGTCGAACGTACAATGCGTTGACGAATCCGCCCAAGCGAGCCGGGATCGACGATGAAGACGGCGGTCCGCTGATTCAGCGAGAGGACGATCGGGCGGAAACCGTGACGAAGCGTTTGGACGTCTACGATCGTCAGACCCGGCCGCTAATCGAGTACTACCGCAAAGCCGGCAAACTCGTCGAGGTGGACGCGCTCGCGCCGGTCGAGGCGGTTGCCGAGCGAATCGCGGCGGCCGTAGGCGCCGAACACGTGCGGCCGTAATGGTAACGCTCAAATCCGCGCGCGAGATCGACGCGATGCGCCGCAGCGGTAAGATTACCTCACACGTCCTCACCGGTCTCATGAAGACTGCGCGTGCGGGTATGAGCACGGCGGAACTCGATGCACTCGCGGAGCGCGGCATCCGCGAACGCGGCGGCGTGCCCACGTTCAAGGGCTATAACGGCTTTCCGGGCTCCATCTGCGCCTCGGTCAATGATGAGGTCGTTCATGGCATTCCCGGTTCGCGCGTCTTGCGCGAAGGCGATCTGCTTTCCATCGATATCGGAACGACCCTCGACGGCTTCGTCAGCGACAGCGCCGCCACAATCGCAATCGGCAACATCTCGCAGGAAGCGCGGCGACTGCTCGAGGTTACGCGAGCGTGTCTCACGATCGGCATCGCGCAGATGCAGCGAGGCAATCACGTCGGCGACATCGGTGCGGCAGTGCAAGCGCACGCCGAGCGCCAGGGATATGGCGTAGTGCGGGAGCTCGTCGGGCACGGCGTCGGCCGGGCCATGCACGAGGAGCCCCAAGTGCCGAATTACGGCGAGCGCGGCACCGGAATGGAGCTGCGCCCCGGGCTGGTGCTCGCGCTCGAGCCGATGATCACGCAGGGCGGGCCGAAGATTCGCATCCTTTCCGACGGCTGGACAGTCGTTACGTCAGATGGTAAACTCGCAGCGCACTTCGAGCACACCATCGCAGTAACCGAGGAGGGTCCGAAGATCCTCACGCTGCGGGAGTATGCCGAGGATCCGGAAGTCGAACGGTATCGTCCGGCCCACGAGGTGATCGCGTAGGATGGCGGGTTAATGGCGCGCCGGCGCGGCGGGCGAATTTCGCGGGGCAAAAAAGCCTCGGCGGACAAGGCTGCCAAGACGGCTACTCCAAAGGAAGAAGCGATCGAGGTTGAGGGAACGATCGTCGAACCGCTTCCGAATGCAATGTTCCGCGTCGAGCTCACGAACGGACATCGGGTGCTCGCGCACGTTTCCGGCAAAATCCGGATGAACTTCATCCGTATTCTGCCGGGAGATCGCGTCCTCGTCGAGCTCTCGCCCTACGATCTGGCGCACGGCAGAATAACCTATAGGTATAAATAAGAAAAATGAAAGTTAGACCATCAGTCAAGAAAATGTGTGAAAAGTGCAAGGTCATTCGCCGCCACGGCAAGGTGCGCGTGATCTGCGACGTCAATCCAAAGCATAAACAGGTGCAGGGGTAACTATGGCTCGTATTGCTGGTATCGATCTGCCGCGCGAAAAACGAATTGAGATCGCGTTAACGTATATCTTCGGCATCGGCGTGCCGACGGCACGGAAGATTCTTGCCTTCGCCGGCGTTGACGCGAATCTGCGCGTCAAGGCGATGAGCGAAGAGGACGAAAAGAAGCTTCGCGACGCCATCGATTCGCTGCAATTGCGCGTCGAAGGCGACCTGCGCCGCGAAGTGCAGGGGAACATCAAGCGGCTTATGGATATCGGCTGCTACCGTGGGCTGCGTCACCGTCGCGGGCTGCCCGTTCGCGGACAGCGCACCAAGACCAACGCCCGCACGCGCAAAGGTCCGAAGCGTACGGTCGCCGGCAAGAAGAAAACTCTCGCCAAGAAGTAACGCATGAAAGCCGTCATCACTGCCGGTGGGCGGATAGACGGCGAATTCGCAGACGCGGCCGGCACGCGAGTCAAGGCGCTCGCGTCCGTGCGCGGCGAGACGATGCTCGCGCGTATGATCGCGGCGCTGCGCGCGGCGGGCGTTGACGAAATAGCCGTCGTGGGCGGTGAGGAAGTGCGCTCCGCCTGTTCCGAAACGATCGATCGATTCGTCGAAGAAAGCCCTTCAGGGAGCGAGAACTTGCTGCGCGCGCTTCGCGCTTGGCCCGGCGACGAGCGGCTGATCTATGCGACGAGCGATCTCCCTTACGTCACTGCGGATGCCGTACGGGATTTTCTCCAACGCGTCGGACACGGCGCGCTCGCCGTCTCACTGGCAGAATATCCCGCATTCGTCACACGCTTTCCCGACGCGCCGCCGTTTGGGATTCGCTTGGGCCGCGAACGCGTCGTCAATGGCGGCGTTTTCTCCATTCCGCACGGCGCAACGGAAAAGTTGGCAGCGATCGCGACGCGGTTCTTCGAAGCTCGCAAGCAGCCGTGGCGGATGGCAAGCCTCGTCGGTCCGGCCGTGCTTATACGCTTTCTTTCGGGGCGGCTGCGCGTTTCGGATCTCGAGACCATGGCGCTGCACGTGCTGCAGGTTCCGGCGCAGGCGTTGCGCGGATGTGCGCCCGAGCTGGCTTTCGACGTCGACGCCGCCGCGGAGTATCGCTATGCCTGCTCGCACCGCTGAATCTCGATCGGAGGCGAGCCCGTTCCAGCTCGCGCTCTTTTGGTTCGGCATTCAAGCGGTGTGGGGCGCGCTGCTGGGAGTCTCGCTGCCCGCGCGAACCGCCGAACTATCGCCCGCGAACGCGCAGATCGCAACCAACGAGCTCGCCGCGGCCGGCGCTTTCGCCGCGGCCGTCGTGCAGATCCTTATCGGCGTGCTCTCCGATGCCCGCCGGCGCTCCGGCAGCCGTCGCATCGAGTTCTACGCGTTCGGAGCCGTCGCCGGCGCAATCGCGCTGCTGAGTTTTTATAACGCCGGAACCTTCGCTGAACTCGCCGTCGCCTTCGTTGCGCTTCAAGCCACGTTGAATATCGCGATCGGCCCGTATCAAGCGATCATTCCGGATTTCGTCACGGGGAAGCGAATCGGTGTCGCGTCGTCGTGGATGGCGGCGCTGCAATCGGCCGGCAACGCAATCGGCGCGCTGGCCGCAAGTTTCGTTGCCAAC
>DASXGO010000062.1:0-5381 GCA_036489055.1 Candidatus Cybelea sp.
ATATTGGAAAAACACGGCGATCATCTTGCTCTGGGACGACTGGGGCGGCTGGTACGATAACGCACCGCCGACCATCACCAATCCCTCAACGTTGGGCTTCCGCGTCCCGATGATCGTCATCTCTCCTTATGCCAAACCGCATAACATCGCGCATACGCAGTACGACTTCGGCAGCATCCTGCAGTACATCGAGCAAACGTTCAATTTGGGATCGCTCGGAACCGACGACTCCTCGGCCACCTCGATGGAGGACGTCTTCAACTACAGCCAGGTGCCGAACAAGTTCGCCGCCGCGCCGCTTCCCAAGGCGATGTCCTGTAAAGATCAGGTTACGAATCCGAGTGCGGTGCGCCAGCTTCTCGAGCACGATGGAGGGGTTCCGGAGTAATGCCGCGGCGCGGCGCGGTCGCGCTGGCCGCGGCCGCGCTCTGCGCAGCGAGCTGTACGAATACGGCCGTCTCGCCGCCGACGCCCCAAACGCCGAGCAGTAAGATCGCGCACGTCGTGATCGCCGTTCAAGAGAACCGCAGCTTCAACGATCTCTTCGCCGGATTTCCGGGCGCCGAGAGCGCGATGAGCGGGCCGTGCAAGGCCGGTCCGCGATGGTGCCGCGTGGCCCACGACGTGACCTTGCGAGCGATACCGCTGGCGCAAGGGTCACCGCGTTTTGGCGGAAGAGATATCTGCCATACGCACGACTGTTTCGAGATCGAGTGCGATCCCGACGCGGCGAATGTGTGCCGCAATGACGGATTCAACCTGATCGCCTTCGGCGAGAACAACAACGGGCCGCCGGCCAAACTCTATCCGTATGCGTACGTGCGCCATTCGGACGTAACGACGTACTGGACGCTCGCGAGGCGCTACGCCCTCGCCGACCGCATGTTCTTCACCGAAACGGCGGCGAGCTTCGTCGCACATCAGATCCTGCTCTCAGGCAGCGTGCGCCTGAACGGTCGCGAGTCGCTCACCGACGAGCCGAATGTGATGCCATGGGGCTGCGACGCTCGGCCGAAGCACGGAGCCGTCACGCCGGTCATCTTTCGCAACGGACGGGTCAAGGAGAACGGGCCGTTCCCCTGCTTCGATTATGCCACGATTGCCGATCTGCTCGACGCACGCGGCGTCTCCTGGCGATACTACGTCGATCCGTTCGCCGGGCCGCACTACGATTTTTCGGGGGCGGTTTGGAACGGCTTCGATGCGATTCGCAAGGTTCGGTACGGGCCAGATTGGTCGGCGAACGTCAGCATGCCCAACACGAATTTCTTCGCCGACGTCAAGGGCGGACGGCTTCCCGCGGTCTCCTGGGTAATTCCCTCGTTCGCCAATTCCGACCATCCGGCGAGCGGATGCAACGGCGGACCGCGCTGGATTGCGAAACTGGTGGACGCCGTCGGCGCGAGCGCCTATTGGAAGACGACCGCGATCGTCTTGATTTGGGACGACTGGGGCGGATGGTACGACAGCGTCCCCCCGCCGCAAATCAACTACACGCGCCTTGGATTTCGCGTACCGATGGTCGTGATCTCGCCATACGCCCGGCCGCAGTACGTATCGCACACGCCGTATAACTTCGGCAGTCTCCTGCAGTTCGTCGAGAGTACGTTCGGGCTCGGATCGCTCAACACGACCGATCGCGGCGCGAATTCGATGGAAGACCTCTTCGATCTCACCGAAGCTCCGAACGCGTTTCAAATCCTGCCGCTACCGCACGCCAACCGGTGCGCGAGCCGGAGCGCGCGTCTCGAAGAGATCGCCGATTAGGTGGGAATAGAGTCTCATGGCGCTCTTCGCCGACCGCTCGGATGCCGGGCGCCGTCTCTCCGACGCGCTCGCCGAATACGCAGGTAATCCGGACGTCGTCGTGCTCGCATTGCCGCGCGGAGGCGTGCCGATCGGCTATGAAGTCGCGCGCCGGCTGAACGCGCCGCTCGACTTGTATCTCGTCCGTAAGCTCGGCGTGCCCGGCCACGAGGAACTAGCGATGGGAGCCCTCGCGAGCGACGGCACCTGCGTCGTCGATGACGACCTGATCGCATCGTTGCATATCGGCGACGCAGCGCTTGACGACGTGATTCGGCGCGAGATGGCCGAGCTGCGCCGCCGCGAGACGGCTTATCGTGAGTCGCGTCCGAAGCTCGAGGTCGCGGGTAAAACCGTTATCGTCGTCGACGACGGGCTCGCCACAGGGGCCACGATGCGCGCGGCTGCGATCGCGCTGCGCGCACAGCACCCCGCTGCGATCGTCGCCGCCGTCCCGGTCGCAGCGTCGCGAACCTGCGCGAGCTTGCAGCGAGTGGTCGATCGC
This sequence comes from Candidatus Cybelea sp., assembly GCA_036489055.1. Taxonomy (GTDB): domain Bacteria; phylum Vulcanimicrobiota; class Vulcanimicrobiia; order Vulcanimicrobiales; family Vulcanimicrobiaceae; genus Cybelea. Next base: position 2,312 of record DASXGO010000062.1, read on the forward strand.
GTCGTCTGCGTCAATACCCCCGAGCCGTTTCACGCCGTTGGGCTCTACTACCAGAATTTCGACCAGACGGGCGACGACGAGGTGCGGCGGCTTCTTTCGCGTAGTATGGAAGCGTCATGAAGCCGCTCCACGCCGCCGGCGCACTTGCCTTCACCGTGATCCTCTATTCGTTCGCGGGTCTCCGCGGCAATGTCGATACCTGCAAGTGGTTCGACGACGATTTGAACGCCGATCGATCTGTCGGCTCGATGACCGAGCAAACCAATCTGCTCTACAATCGGATCGCTCTTCCTCCCGACGCGCCCGTAACGGTGCGCGGAACCGCCGTTACGAATGAAGGCGGTCAGGTCGTGGATTTCGACCTTTCGGGCGCAACGATCTGTGCGACGGCCGAAGCCGTCTACGGTCCGACACCGTCACCCTCGCCTGCACCCTAGTTAACTAGAAGTTTCTTCGGGTATCACTAATTCGGCCGCACCCGGAGCGCCACGCTGATCCGCGGTCCAATCAGGGCGCGCGTTTTCGGAATGCCGTGATCGTAGTGAAGTTGCGTCTCGTAGCTCATCACGAGTAGACTGCCGTCTTCGAGATCGAGGTCGAGCACACGGCGCGGGGTTGTCTTGCTGCGAATCGTCATCAGTCGCGTTGCGCCCAGCGAAATGAGCGCGATCGGGTAGTCTTCGACGATTTCGTAGAGGTGATCGTTGTGCGGCGCGACGCTGTCGCGGCCGTCGCGATAGAGGTTCAGCCCGACGCGATTGAACGGTGCGCCCGTCGCCTCGCTCGTCCGGCGCGCCGCCTCCGCGAGCGCCGGCGGCAGGTCGGCGTCGGATAGGCGGTATCCGGAGGTAAGGCGCGGCACGTCGACGTCGCGATCGTACATGCGCCGCCGCTCGCTATGCCAATCGACGTCTTTCCGAAGCGAGTCGAACCAGCGCCGCGACGTAGAAGGATCGATGAACGCGGGCGTGTAGCCGATCGAGCCCGTCGCATCGTCGACGAGCGTGCGGCGGCCGGAACCGAAGAAGCCGAGCTGCGTACGAGACCGTTACGGCCTAGGGATAGAGGCCGCGCAGCTTCGTCGCCTCGGCGACGCGCGCCACTGCGACGCAGTAGGCTCCTTTTCGCATCGAGACGCCGTGACGCTTTGCCTGCTCGTGTGCTTCGCGGAAGGCGCGAGTCATCTTGCGCTTGAGCTGATTGTTGATCTCGTCTTCTTCCCAGAAGTTCGCCTGCAGATCCTGAACCCACTCGAAATACGAGACGGTAACGCCGCCCGCATTCGCGAGGATGTCCGGCAGTACCATGACACCGCGATCGAAGAGGATGTCGTCAGCCTCGGGCATCGTCGGTCCATTCGCCGCTTCGGCGACGATCTTCGCGCGAACTCGCGGCGCGTTATCGGCCGTGATAACCTTCTCGAGGGCCGCGGGCACGAGGACGTCGCATTCGAATTCCAGCACCTCTTTGTTGTCGGTGCGCTCGCCGCCGGTAAATCCTACGACCGAGCCGGTCTCGAACTTGTGCGCGATGAGGCCCTTAATGTCGAGTCCGCGTTCGTTCGCAACGCCGCCGTGCGAGTCCGAAACGGCGACGACCTTGTAGCCCTGCGCTGCCATCAGCTGCGCCGCATACATTCCGGCGTTGCCGAAGCCTTGAATCGCGACGGTTGCGCCTTCGATCGTCCTGCCGTGGGCTTCCATCGCTTCGTCGACGACGTACATGCAGCCGCGCGCCGTCGCCTTATCGCGCCCCGCGGAACCGCCGATCGCAACCGGTTTTCCCGTAACGACGCCGGGAATCGAGTACCCGTGCTGCATCGAGAACGTGTCCATGATCCACGCCATGATCTGCGGCGTCGTGTAAACGTCCGGTGCGGGGATGTCTTTCTCCGGGCCGATGATGATCGAAATTTCCGTCGTGTAGCGGCGGGTGAGGTTCTCGAGTTCCTGGATCGACATCTCCTTGGGATTGCAGATCACGCCGCCCTTCGCACCCCCGAACGGGATGTTGACCAGCGCGCACTTCCACGTCATCCACATGGCGAGCGCCTTCACCTCGTCGAGCGTCACGTCTGGATGGAAACGAATCCCACCCTTGCCGGGACCGCGCGAGAGATTATGCTGCACGCGGTACCCGGTGAACATACGGAAGCTCCCGTCGTCCATGCGCGCCGGCACCGAGACTTCCAATACGCGCTTCGGTAGCCGAAGAAATCCGTGGAGAGAGTCATTGAGGCCGATCAGCATCCCGACTTCGTCGAGCTGCCGCTGCGCCATCTGCCAAACGTTCTCTTGCCCTTGAACGGCGGAAAGATCTTGAGTCATTGTACCTCTTTAGTGATGCGGTGGTCCGTACATAGTGGCACGGTATGCCGGCAGGTGCGGATTCTTCCAATGCGAGCCGTCTTCGAACGTGATCTTTAACGGGACGCACCTTGCGTAGCTTGTTTGAAGCGGAAAGACGTTGGGATTAAGTCCGAATTTGTGCTTAATCTCGGCGCCGGGTGAAAACGTCCCAACGTCTTTGACCTCGGCGACGAGCGAGCCCTGAACGATCAGGCCGAACTCAATCTGCTTCATCACGAGCTGTGTGTCGTTCACGTAATCTATGCCCAGGGTCGGGTTATCCCGCGGCGGCGCTTGATAGTACGTCGCGCCGTAGACGGATGGCCAGCCCCAATAACCGCCGTACGCACCGCCGTACGCATAGCCGGGATAGAAGCCGGGGGTGTAGCCGGCCCAGTTGTACGTGACGTTGCGTTCGGGATTACAGGTACTGACGCGGACCGGATGCGGCGTGGTGACGTGCGCTGCCATTGAAGCGGCGACGTTCGTGCTCTGCGCGCTTGTCACTGCAGGAACGGCTGCCGCTAGGCAGAGTGCTGCGCCGCCGATTGAAAGGCGTAACGGTTTAATCAACTTAGTCTCCTTACTCTACGTACAGGCGGATTCGTAAGCGCACTTCTGCAAGTAAAGGGGCGGCGCCTTGGCGCCGCCCCTGTTTCTCGGGCGAGAGGGCCTAAGGAGTTAGTTGCTCGGCGGATGCCCGCGATCGTGATTGCTACGAT
>DASXGO010000093.1:0-2492 GCA_036489055.1 Candidatus Cybelea sp.
GAGTTAGCCTTAGCTACGATCGTCTCTCCAGGCGGCAGCGCGATCGGCGCTCCCGTCTCCAAGTCGAGCTCCATCACGTCATCAATGACCACGACTCCGTCACCAAGCCGCGCGGCGCCGTCGAAGGCCCCAGCGATACCCACGTTGGCGACCAGATCGTATTTGCGCCGCGCGAGCACGGTGGCGAGCGCGCTCGCTGCTTCGACGGGACCAATACCCATTGCGAGCGTCTCGACCCCGCCGCGTGGCCTCCAAAACGCGAGTTCGGCTTCAACGGCCGATGCGAGCAGAATCACGGGACGCCGATGAATTTGTGGGTCTGGAGCGAGAGGCGGAAGCGCCGCGGATGGGTCTTCGCGTAGTCGAGGGCGATCGCAACGTTTGCCGGCTTGTTGCCTTCGGGTTGAAGCAGGATCGTCGGCTGCTCGGTAAAGAGCTCGAGATGCTCGACGGGCACGCGACGGTCAACGATCAGCTTCGCTTCGTTGGCGCGACGCGCCATGCGGTGGTCCACGCGCTCCTTCGGCGAGACGCAAAGCCAGACGTCGTCGGGAAGCTCGGTAAAGATCGTGCCGTTCGACTCGATGTGAACGCGGTGTCCGTCGCGCCGCAGCGCGCCGATCAGTTCGAGCGTTTCGCGTTGCGCGAGCGGCTCGCCGCCGGTCAAGACAACCATCGGGCAATCACCGCCGGCCTTACGCACCGTCGCGACGATCTCGTCAACGCTTGCAAAGAACTTCGTCGAATAGTCCGTATCGCAAAAATCGCAAGCCAAATTGCATCCGGCCAAGCGAATGAAGACCGCCGGCGTTCCGGTCCACGTGCCCTCGCCCTGAATGCTGTAGAAAATTTCGCTGAGCTGAAGCATTATGAAACGAGGTCGGAGCGCCGGAGGATAGCGCAGGACGTCTGGGTTTCCCACAGGACGAGCTCGTCCAGCCGCGGCAGCGATCGCTGCAGGCGTTCCCAGATCCAAAGCACGATCTTTTCGGCGGTCGGATTCTCCATGAGATCGTTGAGATTTTGGTGATCGAGCGCGTCGACGATTCGTTCGCCGACGATTCGTTCGATACGGTCGAAGTCTTCGACCATTCCGCGCGCCGGCCCGCGTGAGCGGAGCGGTCCCGCAACGGCGACTTCGAGGCGATACGAATGACCGTGCAGCCGCGCGCACTTCCCCGGGTGGAACGGCAGCATGTGCGCGGCTTCAAATCGGAACGTTTTGCGGATTTGGATAGGGACCTCGGACTAATCCGCTGCACCGATCGCAGCGAAGAGTTTTAGTGTAGGGCGAGGCGCGACCGAGGGAGCATAGCAGAGCGCTCTGTGACCGAGGGGGCAACAAAGCCCTACGCTAAAACTCTCGCTGCCCGTAGGGTTAGCGCGAAACGCCGCCATCTGCGTTGTCGAAGGCTCCGTCACAGACTCCTTCCAGTATGCTCCGTCGCCTTCTCCTAGCATCTGACGGCTTTTCGCGCTAACGATCGGTACACCGGATTAGTCCGAGGTCCCTACAGCTCTCCTTGCGGGCCCATCGCTTCGAGATGGCGTTTGAGCGAGGCGAGGAATCCGCTGGCGACATAGCCGTCGACGACGCGATGGTCGAGCGAGAGACACGCGTTCATCATTTGCCGGATCGCAATCGAGTCGTCATTCCGGACGACCAGCTTCTTGACGATCGCCTCCATCGTGACGATACCGGCCTGGCCGGCGTTGATGATCGGCGCGGACGCCCACGAGCCGTTCGCGCCGTTGTTGTTGACGGTGAACGTTCCGCCGGCGAGATCGTCGACGGCGAGTTTGCCCTTGCGCGCCTTGTCGATCAGCTCGCCCGCTGCAACTCCGAGGCCTTTAATCGAAAGTTTGTCGGCGTGACGAACGACCGGAACGACGAGATTCGCCGGAAGACCGATCGCGACGCCGATGTTCAGCTCCGGATTGACGTAAATGCTCGGCGGTGTCGAGCCGCTTCCGGCCACGAACTTCGCGTTCATCAGCGGGAACTCGGCGAGCGATTTAACGACGGCTCGGATGAAGAATGGAAGCAGCGTCAGGCGGTAACCCGTCTCGCGCTCGAAGCGGTCTTTTTCCCCGACGCGCCATTGCCAGACGTCGGTGACGTCGATCTCCACCATCGACCAGGCATGCGGCGCGGTGTGCCTGCTCTCGACCATGCGTTCGGCGATGATGCGCCGGGCTTGCGTCAACGTTACGAATGTGCCGGGAACCGGTTGCGCGTACGTCGACGTCTGGGTCGCTCCCGGGACGAGCGGCGGCGCTGCGGCAGGCGGCGGCGCCGATGGGGTTGGCGGTGCCGGAGGCGCTGCAATCTGCGTCGTTCCGGCGCTGCGCGCAGCCGCCAGGATGTCGTCGGCGGTGACGCGCCCATTCGTGCCCGTCCCGCGGATCGTCCGGATGTCGACGTGATGCTCGCGCGCGAGCCGGCGAACTGCAGGAGACGCGCCGCGCGCGGCACTCTCGATCTCGGCGCT
>DASXGO010000175.1:0-2849 GCA_036489055.1 Candidatus Cybelea sp.
GCGTCGTGCAGCGTCAACCCGTGAAGCAGCCGCTGCAAACCGGCATTCGCGCAATCGACGCGCTGATTCCCATCGGCCGAGGACAGCGCGAGCTCATCATCGGGGATCGCTCGACCGGAAAGACGGCGATGGCGGTCGACACCATCATCAATCAGCGCGGGCGCAACGTCTTCTGCGTCTACGTAGCCATTGGCCAGAAGAATTCGACCGTCGCGGCGCTCGCCCAGATTCTCGAGCAGAAAGGCGCGATGGAGTACACGACTATCGTGGCGGTAAGTCCCGCGGAGGCGGCGGCGCTGCGTTGGATCGCTCCGTTCGCGGGCTGCGCGATGGCCGAGGAGCTCATGTACGCTGGAAAAGACGTGCTTATCGTCTACGACGATCTCACCAAGCACGCGCAGTCGTACCGCGAGATGTCGCTGCTGCTTCGCCGGCCGCCGGGTCGCGAAGCCTATCCCGGCGACGTCTTCTACCTGCATTCCCGCCTCTTGGAACGCGCGGCGAAGCTTTCGGACGAGATGGGTGCCGGTTCCCTCACCGCGCTTCCGGTGATCGAAACGCAAGCCGGGGACTTCTCGGCATACATTCCCACCAACGTGATCTCCATCACCGACGGTCAGATCTATCTGACGCCGCAGCTCTTCTTTCAAGGCATTCGTCCAGCAGTCGATGTGGGTCTCTCCGTTTCGCGCGTCGGCGGCGCCGCACAGACCAAAGCGATGAAGTCGGTCGCCGGTCAGCTCAAGCTGGAATTGGCGCAGTATCGCGACTTGGCTGCGTTTGCCAAACTCTCGAGCGACTTGGATAAGGCAACGCAGAACCAGTTGATGCGCGGCGAGAAGCTCACGGAGCTGCTCAAGCAGCCGCAGTACCAGCCGCAGCCGATGGAAGATCAAGTCGCGATCATTTATGGGGCTACGCATGGTTTCGTCAACGACATTCCGACGGCACGGCTGCAAAACTGGGCGGGGGCATTGATCGATTTCCTGCACGACAAGCATCCCGAGATCACGCAAGCGATCGCGCAGAGCGGCCAGCTCTCCGACGATACCGCCAAGAAGCTCGACGCCGCACTCACGGAGTTCAACAAGTCATTCTAATGCATAGGGATTCAACTAAAAGGCGCATGGATGCGCCGTGTCATCCTGAGCGCAGCCTGGAGGGCGGAGTCGAAGGATAATGGCTACGGTCAGAGACTTGCGCGACCGGATTCGGTCGCTCAAGAACACTCAGCAGATTACGAAGGCGATGAAGCAGGTCGCCGCGGCGAAGATTCGCCGCGCGGAGGCGGCGCAGAAGAAAGCGCGCCCCTACGCCGACGCGCTCGCCGAGATGCTGCGCGATTTAATCGGCGCGGTCGCTTCAGTCGACCATCCGTTCATGCGGGCCGGACGCGCCGCCGCGCCCTCCGGCATTATCCTCATCACTTCCGACAAGGGTTTAGCCGGCGCATTTAATTCAAACGTGATCGGCGCGGCGGAAGCCTTTGCGCGCGCGCAAAGCTCGGTGCAGTATTACGCGATCGGCACGAAGGCGCGCAATGCCATCCGGCGCTGGGGCATGACGGATCGCCAGACGTGGCAGCTCGGCGCACCTTCGAAGATCGATACCGCCCGTGACGTCGCACGCGCTGCGACCGAAGATTTCAATAGCGGCGCGATTTCCGAGATCGTCCTCGTCTCCCAGCAGCTCATCACGATGATGTCGCAGCGTCCGCGGACGCGCAAGCTCGTGCCGATCTTGAAGGAAGAACTCGCGTCCCTCGACTCCGCTGTGGATGGCAAGGCCCCGAGCGACGCAAAAAATCGCGGCGCTATCGAATTCGCCCCATCACCGGAGTTCGTACTCTCGCGACTGCTTCCGAAATATCTCGAGTTCACCATCTACTCCGCCATGCTCGAAACCGACGCCGCCTTCTTCGCCGCTCAGCTCGTCGCAATGACCAACGCCACCGACAACGCGTCCAAGCTTATCGACGAACTCACGATCCAAATGAACAACGCCCGCCAAGCCGCCATCACCAAGGAGTTGCTGGAAATCGTTGCGGGCGCCGAAGCATTGGGAGTCGAGTAATGGGCGTACGGCATGAGGTAATCACGAGCAGCCTCCAGCTTTTTCGGACCAGCCATGGATGGCTGATTCAAAACTTCGTTCTTCCGAAAAAGTGGAGGAGCAGGAGCGAACACGACGTGAGCGACGGGCGTCTGCGAGTGGTTACCTCATGCCCTACGCCCATCACCGAGAATCAAAAATGCTAAATCGAAGCCTAAGGAAACAACAATGACAGCAACTACAACCACCGCAACCGCAACCGGAAAAGTCGTTCAAGTACTCGGCAACGTCGTCGACGTCGAGTTCACGCCCGAGACGCTGCCGAACATCAACGACGCGCTGCGCGTCGGCGTGAATGAAGGCTCGAAAGCCGCTAACGACGGCGCCGCCGGCCGATCTGGAGGCGAACTCGGCGGCACGGCGATGGAAGCGCGCGAGATTACACTCGAAGTGCAAGACGAGCTCGGCGATAATCAGGTGAGATGTCTCGCGCTCGGTTCGACCGACGGACTCGTGCGCGGTGCCACCGTGCGCAGCACCGGTGGGCCGATCGAAGTTCCGGTCGGTGAAGGCACGCTCGGGCGTCTCTTTAACGTGCTTGGTGAAACGATCGACAGCGACGAGCCGGTCAACGCGGCGGCACGCTGGCCGATTCACCGTCCGGCGCCGGAGCTCAAGTATCAGGAACCGACGGCGCGGGTCTTCGAAACCGGCATCAAGGTCGTCGACTTGATGGCACCCTACACGCGCGGCGGCAAGGTCGGTCTTTTCGGCGGCGCCGGAGTCGGCAAGACGGT
>DASXGO010000191.1:0-19604 GCA_036489055.1 Candidatus Cybelea sp.
ACGCGCGCGCATAACGCCATGGTAACGCGTCTCATCGCTGCCATTGAGCCCGCTGCGCGCCCATGCCACACCTACGGTTCCGACATGCTTGTAGAGATGGCTGCCAGCACGCGGTACCCCGACGTCGTCGTCACATGCGACGAGCGCGATTCCTCCGACATGCGGGCGCTCGTGATCCGGTACCCAAAGCTCATCGTCGAGGTGCTCTCCGATTCGACGGCCCAGGATGACCTCGGATCAAAAATGCGCGAGTATCAGACGATCGAGACGCTGGTGGAATACGTCACCATCGACTCGCGCAAGCGCTGGGCGCAGATGTCCCGCAAGTCGGGACAGGAATGGATACTTAACGTACCCGCTACCGGCGGCACGCTCGAGCTTCGCTCGATCGGGTTGGCGCTCGACCTGGATGAGATTTTCGCCCAAGGCGGCATCGATTAGACAAGCACCTAACGGTGCACTAGATGGCTAGCATTGTTTGGCGCGTAACGGTTCGACTTACTGGAGTCATGCCGATCGTTTGGCGCACGCTTCTGGTGCGTCCCGACACAAAACTGGCGATGCTGCACCGTTACCTGCAGGCAGCGATGGGATGGCGTGAATATCATTTTTACATGTTCACCATCGCCGACAAGAAGTACACGATGCCGAACCGCGAATGGAGCCTCGATCAAAAAGTTCACGACGCACGCCGCTACACGCTCGCACGACTCTTCCTAACGCTTCCTACGCGTTTCGAATACCTCTACGATTTCGGAGACCACTGGGAACACACCATAGAAATTGAGGGCGAGGAAGCGGCCGCGTATCGTAAACAGTATCCCATCTGCATCGACGGCGCCGAGCCGTGCCCTCCGGAAGACGTCGGCGGTCCGCCCGGCTACCGGCAGCTCCTCGAAGTCATTCGCGACCCGCATCATCCGGAACACGACGAGCTCAAGCGGTGGGCAGAGTCGAAGTTCTATCCACACCGATTTTGGGCGCAAGAAGCGACCTGGCAGATGCGCGATGTGCAGCGCGGGCTGATCTAAGCGTTCTTAGGGTCGCTGAAGCACCGAAAAGAGCGCGCGTACCGAATAATGGAAGCCTGGCAGCGCGCTATGCTCGATCGCGTCGTTTTCGTTGAGCGTCGCAACGCACAAGGGATCGTGAAGCTCGACGACCCGGCGTTGCGGATCGACGATAATCACTAGCGACGAACCTCCTCGCAAATACGCGCCAATCTTATCGTCGACGTCCGCGCGCCAGTCGTCGGGCGAAAGGATCTCGACCGCGACGTCTGGCGCCAGCGGCGGAACTTCGAGCTCCGCATCGGTGAGTGGGCGCAATCGTTCATCGGCAACATATGCGACGTCGGGGACGAGCGGACGGCGTATTTCACCGGACGGGGCGACACGAAAACGCCACTCGGGACCAACTCTGCCACGACCGGTTGCCCAACGTGTAAGTTCAATCGTCAACGCACCTTGCAACCAGGAATGCGTCCGTTGCGGACTCACTTTTTGAAGCGGCCGCCCTCGCACCCACTCCGTCTCCGGCGTTGTTTCCGGCAGCACGATTTCGTGATATGGCATCGCTGCACACCACTCTATCACGCTGTCTTGCGCACCGGCAAGGCAAGGAACCAGCCCGTGTCATCCTGAGGAGCGCGCCGGTGTGTCATCCTGAGGAGCGCACCCCTGTGTCATCCTGAGGAACGCCCATGTGTCATCCTGAGGAGCGAGCGTAGCGAGCGTCTCGAAGGACGGCACTAGGTAATGAGCTTCTCCACCGTAATCGGCAGCTCGCGGACGCGTACGCCCGTCGCGTGAAAAACGGCGTTCGCAACCGCGGCCGCCGAGCCCGTAATCCCGATCTCGCCGATGCCCTTAACGCCCGCAGGATTGACGTGCGGATCGTCTTCTTCGATGAAGATAATATCGACAGCCGGAATATCAGCATTCGTCGGCACCAAATAGTCGGCCAAGTTGGCATTCATGACCCGCGCCGTTCGCACATCGTAGCGCGTCTTTTCGAAGAGCGCCATGCTGATGCCCCAGACAATTCCGCCGAGCAGCTGACTGCGCGCGGTCTTCGCATTAAGGATCCGTCCGCAATCGAACGCGCCAACGAACCGCGTCACCCGCACTTCGCCGAGATCCGGATCGACGGCCACCTCCGCAAAATGCGCACCGAAGGTTTGCGTCGCGTACTCCTCATCTTCAGGCGGAGTTGATGTAACCTCGAGCTCGATCTCGGCCGCCGGTACCCTACCGCCAACCTCCGCGAGCTTGGCGCGCAGCTGTTGCGCCGCCTCGACGACAACCGAACCAACACTCCCCGACGTCTGCGATCCCGCAGCCAACGGCGCTTCGGGCAGATTCGTATCGCCGAACTCAAAGCGCACGCGCTCGAACGGCAGCTCGAGAATTTCCGCGGCGAGCTGCGCGAAGACGGTCGGCGAGCCGCAGCCGTGCTCGATTGTGCCGCACTGCACGACGACGCTGCCGTCGGCGTCCATGCGAATGCGCGCTTTCGCCTCGCTGCGAAACGTCTCGCGTGCCCCCGCCGCCATGCCCAAACCGACCAGCATCCGCCCGTCCGTCATCGATCTCGGCTTCGGATTGCGCCGCTTCCACTCGAAGCGCTCGGCGCCGCGCAGAAGGCACTCGCGCAAATGCTTGCTGCTGTACGCTTTCCCCGAGTCGGGATGGCGCTGCGCGTCGTTGCGCAACCGCAGCTCGATCGGATCCATATCCAGCTCGACCGCGAGCTCGTCCATCGCCGACTCCATTGCAAACGAGCCCGTCGCTTCGCCCGGTGCGCGCTGATAGGTCGGCCTGCTGATGTTCAGCCTCGGCAGCGCGTGCGACATCGCGAAGTGGTCGACCGGGTAGAAATCGCGGCTAAAAAAACCGCAGCCCTCGAAGAACTCGTCGGAGAGGCTTGTCTCGCTGAGCACGTCGTGCGTCATGCTCACGAGCCGGCCGTCGCGCATCGCGCCAAGCGCAATGCGCTGCTCCGTTTGCGGACGATGTCCGATCCAAGCAAACATCTGCGGACGCGTGACGACGAGCTTCACCGGCCGCCCCACCAGCTTCGCCGCCATCGCGGCGAGCGCGACGTGCGACCACGGCACGCCCTTCGAGCCGAATGCGCCGCCGACGAACGGAACGATCACACGAATCTGCTCCCGCGGGATGCCGAAGACGCCGGCCAAGCGCCGCTGCACGCCGAAGGCCCACTGGCTCGAGTCGTGCAGCGTCAGACGACCGCCGTTCCACTGCGCGATCGTAGCGTGCGTCTCGATCGGATTGTGATGCTCGGTCGGCGTGCGGTACGTCTGCTCGACGCACACCGGCGCCGCGGCGAAGGCCGCTTGCGGATCGCCGCGGCGGTATGCCGCAGGCGTGCCGAAAATCTCTTCCGGCATATAGCGTTCCGCGCCGTCGAAATCCATCTGCGGCGGTTGCGCCTCGTACTCAACGCGCACGAGCCTCGCGGCGTGCGTCGCTTCTTCTAAACTCTGCGCGATGACGACCGCGACGGGCTGCCCGTCGAACTCGACGCGGTCGTTTTGCAGCAGAAACAGGATCGAGTTGTTCGGCGTTTGCTTTCCGGCATTGACCAGCGGCGCATTGCGCTGCGTCATCACCTCGACGACGCCCGGCGCTTCGCGCGCAGCCGTCTCGTCGGTGGAAACGACGCGCCCATTGGCGATCGTGCTCGTGACGACGACCGCGTGCAGCATCCTCTCGAAGGTGTAATCGCCGGTGTAGAGCGCCGCACCCGTGACTTTCTCCGGACCCTCGACGCGATCAATCGGCGCTCCGATGGTCGGCTGACTCACGCGGCCGCGATCTCCAGCGCGCGAATGAGCGTGCGCTTCGCCAGCGGAATCTTGTAGTCGTTACCGCCGCGTCCCCGCGCGCCGGCCAGCGCCGCCTCGGCTGCGCGTTCGAAGCTCGCACGCGTCGCGGGCGCATCGCGCAGCACGGCTTCCGCTTGGGGCGAACGCCATGGAATCGTCGCGATACCGCCGAGTGCGACGCGCGCTTCGCGAATCGTGCTGGCGTCGAGATCGAGCGCCACCGCCGCCGAGGCGAGCGCGAAGTCGTACTGCGCGCGGTCGCGCACTTTGACGTAGGTGGAGCGAGCGCCGTAGCTCAGGACCGGCAACGAGACCGCGACGATCAGCTCGCCCGGCTCGAGCGACGTTTCGACCTGCGGCGTGTCGCCCGGCAGGCGGTAGAAATCGTACAGCGCGACGTCGCGATTGCCGGAGAGTCCCGTGACGTGCACAGTCGCGTCGAGCGCGGCGAGCGTGACTGCGAGGTCAGATGCGTGCGTCGCGATGCAGTGTTCGCTCGTGCCCAGCACCGCTTCGCGGCGGTTCTCGCCGTCGAGCGCGCCGCAGCCGGCTCCGGGCGCCCGCTTGTTGCACGGCGTAGCGACGTCGCGAAAGTACGGACAGCGCGTTCGCTGCAGGAGATTTCCGCCAATCGTCGCCATGTTGCGCAGCTGCGGCGACGCGCTCTGCTCGAGCGCGATCGCGACGAACGGCAGGCGCGAGCGCAAGATTTCGTTTTGCGCGACGTCGCTGAGCCGCGCCAGCGCGCCGATGCGAATAGCATCGCCAGTCACCTCGATCGAGCGAAGCGGTAGCGCGTTGACGTCGATCAGCATCGGCGGCGTCTCGACCGCGATCTTCATGAGGTCGAGAATTGTCGTGCCGCCGGCAATGTACCGCGCGCCGCGTTCGCCGTCAAATTCGGTTAACGCGGCGGACGGGCTTGACGCTTTAGCGTACGCGAACGGATTCAGGGCGACTCCGCGGCTTCGAGCACCGCGTCGATAATGTTTGGATAGCAACCGCAGCGGCAGATGTTGCCGCTCATGGCGTACCGGACCGTATTGCGGTCGAGATTTTCGCCTTCGTTCAGCAAGGCGACGGCTGAGACGATTTGGCCCGGCGTGCAGAAGCCGCATTGAAAGCCGTCGTGCTTGATGAAGGCCCGCTGCACGGGATGGAGCTCACCGTCCTGCGCGATGCCCTCGATCGTGACGATGCGATCGCCCTGGTGCATCACCGCGAGCGTCAAGCACGAATCAATGGGCCGGCCGTTGACCAGGACCGTGCAGGCGCCACAGGTTCCTTGATCGCAGCCTTTCTTGGTTCCTATGAGACCGAGCCGGTCGCGCAGCGCATCGAGGAGCGTCACGCGCGGCTCGATCGTTAGCTGGCAGTCGAGGCCGTTGACGTGAAACGTGATGGTCTCGGTCGGCGGGGCGGTGGCGGCCATGCACATAGGTCCAATCCTAGCCGCATGTGAGTCAACAACGCAATGCGCCTCGCAGGTTCCGACGGCCCGACGGGCCGCACGCGCCTGGCGTTCGCCTCAACGCCGCTGAGCTTCTGCCGCGCGCGATGCGCGGTGTTGCACAAGTCGCCGAGCACTTCCAGAACCTTTGTCGCATCGTGTTTTTGGCACCGGAGAAGTGGACGGCGGTTAGCCCGGTAGGGAGTTTGCACGGCTCGGGGCTAAAGCAAGCTGGCATGCCCGTCGTCCTCAGCCAGCGCACCTGGCACAATGATCCGAAGTACCTGGACCGCGAAGGCGTGATCTATCACTACCCTCGGCAGTACCGGAGCCGAATAAACGATTTTGACCGCTTCATCTATTACCGCCCGGCAACGGGCGCTTCGATCGAGCAAAGGTCGACATACGTCGGCCATGGTGTACTCGGCGTGTCGTTTGAGGACTGGGCGCGATCCGACCATTACTACGTCAACATTGGCTGCTACGAGCCGTTCGAGCAGCCTGTGCCACTTCGCCACGGCAGTGTCTTTGTAGAGACCGAGAGCAGCTCAGGGCCTCAGTTTCAAAGTGCGGCGCGACCAATTCGAGAGACGGCCTACTACAGGCTCTTAATGCTCGGTGGCGTTTCAGCGGGTCGCGAATTCGCGCCGCCGATCACGACTGAAACAGTGCTATCGGCCGGCTATTCACCGCTCGTCGCCGAGGCGCCGCGCGATGCGCTCCGCGAAGCACTAGAGATCCCGGAAGGCACCGGCTACGTACCGTCGGGAGCAGCGTTGCCAAGCATATACGAGTCCGCAGCTTTGCAAGAACGAGCCAGGAAAGATCACAACGCAACGCTCGAGCTGATTCGGCGCCACGCTGAGCGGCTAGGCGGGCGGTGTTGGTACAACAATAATATCGACCTTTTCGTTCGGTGCGGAGATCAGTCGCTTTTGGTTGAAGCGAAGAGCTTGAACGATGCGCGGCAGTCGGTGGATCGAATGCGTTATGGGATGGGTCAGCTCTTCGATTATCGCGTGCGTTACAAGGCCGACGTAGCCGGCGCAGAGGCGGTTCTGGCGTTTGGGGCACCGCCGGATCGGGCCACAGGTTGGATAACGACGATCCTTCAGGAGAACGGTGTCGCGTTCGTTGCGCGCGACCATGACCGGATCGTCCCACTAAACGAACGCGCGGCCGCACTTACCATCTTTGCCCAGCCGCAGTAAGGCGCAACGCATCAGGAGAACTTGCCAGTGGCAAACACGATAACATGGAAAGATGCGGTGAGCGCAATCGTACGGACGCTGCCGCGCGAGTTTTCTCTCGGCGCCGTTCTCGAGCATCGCAATGAATTGCAGCAGCTCTTCCCGGCCAATCGCTTTGTCAACGCCAAGATCAGGCAAAGCCTGCAGATACTGCGCGACCAAGGACAGCTCGAATTCCTCGGGAGGGGCCGCTACCGTCGGCTCGATGCGCCACCGGTTTTCAGTCCACTCGTCGATTTCGGCGTCGCGGAGCGGTTTGTGAGCCAGGCGCAGGCCGCTCGCGTAGCGCTGGAAACGTGGGCGTCTTTCAATCTGTATTGCCTAAGCTGCGAGGCCGACGCGCTAGATAGATTGCGCGACAATACTCCGGTCGCGGATTTTGAATGCTTCGTCTGCGGCCGCACGTACCAGCTCAAAGGCAAGAACGGCCGATTCGGCGCAAAGATCACGGGCGCGGCCTATGAACCGACGCTTGAAGCGATTCGAGCAAGAAAGATGCCGGATCATATCTTCGTCGAGTACGATAACAGATTCGGCACTGTCGTCTTCGTCGACGCAGTTCCTGGCCACACGATTACGGAAGATCGCGTCGTCCCGAGGCGACCACTCTCAGCCGCCGCGCGGCGCGCCGGCTGGCAAGGATGCAACATCGTGATCACTGACTTGCCGTTCGCACGAATGGTCTCACCCTCGGGCATCGATCGGCAAATCGTCCGAGCTCGCTGGCGATCGTTGTGACGGAGCCGAGACAATCGAACTAAGAGTCGGTCACATTGCGGCGCTAATGCGGCACGCGGCGAAGTCCGCCACGTATAAGCCCGCGCTCCTGAAAGCGCTTGTCCGGTGTTGTCGGCAATCAGATGCGCGGGCAATACCGCTCATTTCAATCGGCCGCGAGTTTTCCAAGCTCTATTGGAATCAGACGGTTGTTTATCACCTCCGCCAGGCAGCCTCGTTGACGAAGGAAGCCGAGGCAGTAAAGCTCATCCGAAAGATGGCGGAGCAATCCAAAACCCGTGAGATTTCGGGGTTGCCGGCCAGCGCACGTGAGAAGCTCGACGCCAAGATGGCGCGTCTACTTACGATTAATGTCCTAGCGGCTTTTCATACCAGCAAACCCGTGGATATGCCGATGCTCTACGAATGGAAGCCCGGCTGCGATTCCGTACGCATTAGCTCGAGCTCGCACGCTTTCTTAATACAACATGCCCAAGCTCTAGAGTTGATCGCAAATTTCTATTGGGCAGAGTTTCTCGAAAACTGCAACCGTTTGGCGCCGCGTATCGTGCAGAAGGTTGCGAGAGACGCAGCGCGGCGGGGGAGCCTGGCAAAGTACCTCAAAATACTCATGAACGAAACGGCATTGCATTGCTTTTACTGCGAGGGGCTGTTCGGTGAAAAGACGCCGACCGTCGATCACGTCATACCGTGGAGCTTCTTGCTTGAAGAGGGCCTCTGGGACCTCGTCCTTGCGTGCGCTAAGTGTAACGGTGCAAAGTCGGATCTGTTACCATCGCGTAACTTCATCGATAAGCTGATAGACCGAAATAGGAAACTCTCAACGGCAGGCATATCGCTTGGAATAAGCGACGTAGAGATAACGCGGCTCTATGAGGCAGCGATTTCGGTCGAGTGGCCCGGATTCTGGCACGGATGAAGCAATACAACAAGCTAGTTCGCGACCGAATCCCTGAAATTATTAAACGAGCAGGAAAGACTCCGAAATACCACACTCTGAACGATGAAGATTTCAAGGCTTCGCTTAAACGCAAAGCCGTAGAGGAGGCAGAGGAGCTGCTCGCAGCCAACGATGAGTCGCTGCGGAAGGAGCTCGCCGATCTTGCAGAAGTTCTTGATGCTCTCCTAGGATCGTACGGCATTTCCAGCGATGAGATTGCTGCGATTCGTAAGGCGAGAAATACGGAACGCGGCGCATTTGCAGAGCAGATCTTCCTCGAGAGCGTGGTTGATACAGAGCGATAGCGGGCGAGGTGCAGGCGTATCGGGATTCGGCCCTCATGAACTGATGCTGGGTGGCTAGACGTTCCGCACCATAGCAGTGGTGAGTAACGCGCTGGGGCGCATCGATGGTGTCGACCGTCGGCCCGATAATCCGAACGGCTCCCGGTCCGATTCCCGGGCGCTTCAGCCGCAGTGCGACGGCATTGCGTTGGGCGTCGCGTTGGGCGTCACGATGTGGTAGCCTCGGATTTGTCGGGCCGGCGGTCATATCAAGCGCCGAGAGGCACCGCAGCAATGCGGTGCCTCTTCTAATTTGTCACTCGCCTCTCGAGCGTCGATCTCGCGACGTAGGCGCGCATTTTGGCGGGTCACCAAGCGATTTTCGCGAAGGCCGCTCGCGAAACCGGAGGGTAACGATCGTGCCTTTGCATCGGCTCAAACATCCGCGCGATACCGACGACTGCGACGTCTATGCGACGCGCGCCATGGACGCCACGATTCCCAAACACCGCATACCCGCCGACGGCGTGCGCCCCGACGTTGCGCTGCAGCTCGTCACCGACGAGCTGATGCTCGACGGCAACGCCCGGCAGAATCTGGCAACGTTCTGCCAGACGTGGTTCGACGACGGCATCCACAAGCTGATGGATCTCAGCCTCGACAAGAACATGATCGACAAGGACGAGTATCCCGCAACGGCTGAGATCGAAAGCCGCTGCGTGCACCTGTTGGCGCACCTGTGGAACTCGCCCGCGGCTGGAAGCACAATGGGCTGCTCGACGACGGGATCGAGCGAAGCGGCGATGCTCGGCGGACTCGCGCTCAAGTGGAAATGGCGCGAAGCGCGCGCGAAGGCCGGCAAGCCCAGCGACAAACCGAATCTCATCACCGGTCCGGTGCAGGTCTGCTGGCACAAGTTCGCGCGCTACTTCGACGTCGAGCTGCGCGAAGGTCCGTTGGAGCGCGACCGGTTGGTGATGACGGCCGACGAAGTCGTCAAGCGCGTCGACGAGAACACGATCGGCGTCGTGCCGACGTTCGGCGTCACGTTCACCGGCCATTACGAGAACGTTGCGGAAATCGCAGCAGCGCTCGATAAGCTCGAGCGCGAAAAGGGTATCGACGTTCCCATCCACGTGGACGCGGCGTCGGGCGGATTCATCGCGCCGTTCGTTACGCCGGATATCGTCTGGGATTTCCGCTTGCCGCGCGTGCGGTCGATCAACACGTCGGGACATAAGTTCGGGTTGGCGCCGCTGGGCGTCGGATGGGTGATTTGGCGCGAGGCGAGCGATTTGCCCGAGGGGTTGGTCTTTCACGTCAACTATCTCGGCGGCGATATGCCGACGTTCGCGCTCAACTTCTCGCGGCCGGGCGGCCAAGTCGTCTGCCAATACTATTTGATGCTGCGCCTTGGCATGGACGGTTACCGCCGCATTCATCAAAACTGTTACGACGTCGCGCAGCACGTCGCGCATCGAATCGCTTCATTTGAACCGTTCGACGTACTCTTCGACGGCGACAGCCACGGCGGGATCCCCGCCGTCTCGTGGACGTTGCGGGAAAACGCCGGCGTCTCGTACTCGCTCTTCGACCTCTCCGATCGCTTGCGCGCGCGCGGCTGGCAAGTCGCGGCATATACGATGGTGCCGAATATTGCCGACATGGTCGTGATGCGCGTGCTCGTGCGGCACGGCTTCAGCCTCGATTTCGCCGACGCGCTGCTCGACGACATCCAACGCTCGCTCGAGTACTTCAAAGCCCACCCGATTGCGGCGCCGATGACTGCAGCCGAAGGCGCCGGCCACAGCCACGACGCGCGTCCGAGGAGGTCTAACGGCCGGCCTTGAGAACCATCGCGGCCGCGCGGTGCAAAAATGCGAGCGCGCCCTTCGGTGTGCGCCAGGCCGCAAGCATATCGTACGTCTCGAAGCTCGTTAGAACGTAGAGCAGCTCAACAATTTCCGCGGCAGCCTTGCCGCGGTGCTCGCGAGCGACGATTTTCGCAAGGAGGTCGCGCCGCCAACTTTGTCGCTCGCGCAGCGCGCCTTCGACTTCCGGGTCGAGTGCCGCCATTGCACTAAGGCGCCGCACGAGCGCACCCTGCGTCTTCCATAAATTGCAGAAGACGTCGACGATCCTGAACACCGCCCGCTCGACCTTCGTCTCTTGAAACGCCTTTTGCAGCTCGCGCATGTTCGCGCGCGCGGCGAAATCGTCGAAGAGCGCTTCCAGCAGTTTGGGTTTCGATTTGAATTGATAGTAGACGGTCATGCGGGCGACGTCCGCGCGCTGCGCGACGGCATCGATGCTGAAGCTGGTCACGTCCGCATCTGCGAGGAGCTCGCGCGCAGCCTCGATGATGCGCGAGCGCGTCGCGTGCGTGGCGGCTTTACGCCGCTCGCCGGCTTGGTAGGGTCGCGGGCTCATGCGGGCCTCTTCGCCGCGGCTCGCTCGTTGACATTTTTAATCAGGTAGTCTAAATAAATATGCTATGACTGCCCTCTACCCGGCGCTGATCGTAACCCACGCGATCCTGACGACCTTCGGCCTTGTCGGCCTCATCGCCACCAACGCGTGCCTGCTGCTCTTCTTCCGCAACAGTGACGCCGGCGCGCTGGCAACCGGCATTCGCACCTGGCGGCGCGCGGCGCGTATCTTCGGACCAACGCTAGGGCTGGGCATTCTCGCCGGTTTCGGGCTCGCAATCGCAATGGGCATGCCGCTCGGCGCCGCGTGGCTGGTCGCAACGTACGCGCTGATCGCGATCGTGCTCGCCGTTCAAGCGACCGTGATGGTGCCGTGGCAAGTACGCGCGAATGCGGCGATCGGCCGTGGCGAAGTCGAGCTCGTGTCGACGCGTCCGGTCGCGCTCGTTCTGTCGCTCGGATGCGTGGCGTACGTCGCCATACTCACCCTGATGCTGCTGCGCCCTTAGGTGTCGCGCCGCCGCGTCCCTCGACTCCGCTCGGGGTGACAACGCTCGGGATGACAACGCTCGGGATGTGCAGTTCACAAGGCGGATGGCTCGCCGCGGGTAAAAGCAGGCTCATGAGCAGATTTCAAGGCGGGTGCATCTGCGGAGCGGTGCGATACGAATGCAATGCCGAGCCGATGGTAACGTTCAACTGCCACTGCCGCGATTGCCAGCAGGTGTCCGGCGGCGCGTACGCGGCGGTGATGTACTTTCCGAAGAGCGCGTTCGCGCTGACGAAGGGCGAACTGCGTCATCACGTCACCGAGAGTATGGCCAGGGGAGAAAACAAGCGCGGATTTTGCGCCGAATGCGGCAGCCGCATTTCGGGCGCCGAGAGCGAGCGCGGCATCGGCATCGCTGCCTCGAGCTTGGACGACCCGAGCGTCTTTCGGCCGCAGTTCGACATCCACGTCACCGATGCGCAACCGTGGGATCGGCTCGACCCGGCAATTCCGAAGTTCGAGCGTTACCCGCCGATGTAGCGCGGACGCACTGGTACGTCGATTGGTTTACGGCCCACTATAATCCACATCGAGAATCCGGAAGACCTGGCCGCCGGGCGCGCTGAAGTAGCGGTGCTGGCTCGGTGGGTGAGAGAAGCTTGAGATTCCGGCTTCATGGAGCCGGCGATGCACGGCGTCGACGTCGCGCGCGCGAAACTCGATCCATGCGCCACGAAACGCGCGCTCGTCGTCGATCGAGGCGGACGGCTCGGGCGCGAGATCGCTAAACTCGACGCTGAACGCGCTGCCGTCGGGGAACCGAACCAGCAAAATTGGCTCGGACATTCCGAAGTCGAGCTCACGAACTTCGCATTGCAGCGTATCGCGAAAGAGTGCCGTGAACGGCTCGCGGTAAGCAAGCCGAACAAACAGATGAACGCGTGCACCTAATGCTTCAATCATCGTGCGACATTGGTCCGACGTAAGTCGTACCAGACCTTCATTTGCCCGCAGCGCTTCGCATCCGGTGTGGGTTCATAGAGAGCGTGGCAAGTCTCGACCCGCTGATGAAACCGTCGCGCTGCAATTCGCACCGCCCCGAGTTCGAGCGGCTTCCACTGCGCGCTCACGAGTTTCTTGACGGAGTGCCATTGCACGATGTTTGGACCGTTGATCTCCCTCGCATCCGTCGCGGAATTACGCTCGCCGAGTTCCTCGCGCGCGCGAATTGCCTTCCTCGGCAGTTGCCTCCCGGCGTTCGCACTCTGCTGTCGGTGCGTTTTTTCATCGGCGGCCTTTTCGGGTGGGACCGCGCCTCGCAAGGCTCGATTTCGGAGAGCTTCGCGCTGCGCCTGACCGATGAGGATCGCACGCGTTCGCTGGTGTCGCCTGGGACGCGAGATGGACTCTTTCGCATCGTGTACCGCTTTGAGAACGAACAGCTCAACGAGGTGATCAATCGCACCGCGCACGCCGCAGCGCTCAGCGTGCTCGTCGAGGGTGAGGCGAGTTACCGTTATTACTTCGCGGTCTACGTCCGCGAGGTCAACCGCCTCACCCGTTACTACATGGCCGCGATCGATCCGTTCCGCAAGTGGATAGTCTATCCGGCGCTGCTGGGCGGCATCGCCGAAGAGTGGAATGCGATCTTCGCCGGCTAACGCTTAGTTCAGCGAAGGCGCTACCTGAGCCACCGGCGCGCCGAAGAACGCGAGCAGATCTTCGTTGACGCGATCCTTCATCGTCGAGCAAAGCCCGTGCGGAGCACCTTTATAAACCTCAAGCCTCCCGTTAGGCACCAGCTTCACCGCCAGCATTGAGGCGTCGGCGATCGGGACGATTTGATCGTCGTCGCCGTGAATGAAGAGCGTGGGCACGTTCATCTTCTTGAGGTCTTCGGTGAAGTCGGTCTCCGAAAACGCCTTGATGCAATCGTAGCAGGCCTTGATGCCGGCCAGCATTCCCTGCATCCAAAACGAATCGCGCAGCCCTTGCGAAACCTTTGAGCCGGCGCGGTTTGCGCCGTAGAACGGCGCGCTGAGGTCCTTCCAAAACTGCGAGCGATCGGCTTGCACGGCCGCGCGAAGTTGATCGAATGCTTCGATCGGCGCGCCGCCGGGATTCGCGTCCGACTTCAGCATGATCGGCGGCACCGCCCCGATGAGCACCGCTTTGGCGACGCGCTCGGTGCCGTGGCGGCCGATGTAGCGCGCAACTTCGCCGCCGCCGGTCGAGTGACCGACGTGGATCGCGTCGCGCAAATCGAGATTGCGCACGAGTTCGTCGAGGTCGTCCGCGTAAGTATCCATGTCGTTACCGTCCCACGGCTGGCTCGAGCGTCCGTGCCCGCGGCGGTCGTGCGCGATGCAACGGTATCCACGTGCCGCCAGAAAGAGCATCTGATCTTCCCACGCATCGGAATCAAGCGGCCATCCGTGACTGAAGACGACCGGTTGCCCGGTTCCCCAATCCTTATAGTAGAGTTCCGTCCCGTCACGCAGCGTCAAATAGGCCATAGCGCTTCTCCTTTCGGTTCCATCAGCATACGCAGACGCGATGCGCCACGATAGTGGGGCGGGATTTTTTCTTGTGGATATGGCAGCGTCTCTTACATGATCGCAGTCTGCGTGCATCGGTACGGCGGCCCGGAGGTCTTGACGCTGGAGGAAACCGCCATGCTGGGGCCTTCGAAGAATGAGGCGTTGATTCGCGTGCGCGCGGCCGGCGTCGGACCGTGGGATGCGCTCCTGCGCACCGGGGATAGCGGAATCCCCCAAACGCTGCCGCTCATTCCGGGCTCCGACATCGCCGGAATCGTGGAAGCAACCGGCGAGGAAGTTTACGGCGTGACGAATCCGTCGTTCGCCGGCGGCTACGCGCAGTACGCCGCCGCATCGCTCGACTCGATCGCGCGCAAGCCGAAGCGCTTGAGTTTCGTTGAAGCGGCATCGGTGCCGGTCGTCGCGGTTACCGCGTGGCAGATGCTCTTCGACCGTGCCAAAGTCTCCGCCGGTCAAACCGTGCTGGTGCAGGGCGCAGCCGGGAACGTCGGCGCGTACGCTGTTCAGCTGGCGCATTGGGCCGGCGCGCGCGTGATCGCGGTTTCCGCTGCAGCCGATGCGGAATATCTACGGAGCCTCGGCGCAGATGAGGTCATCGACTTTCGAACGCAACGTTTCGAAGAGCACGTTTCCGGCGTGGATGCGGTGATCGACACCGTCGGCGGCGATACGCAGACGCGATCGTTCGGCGCGGTCAAACCCGGCGGGATGCTGGTCTCGAGCGTGTCGCAACCGTCGGAAGCACTCGCCGCACAACACGGCGTTCGCACCGCCTTCTTTATCGTCGCGGTTACGGCGCCGCAGCTCGAGCGCATCGCGCAGCTCATTGACGACGGCGTGCTCAAGACCGACGTCGGCGTCGTGCTCGGCCTCGCCGACGCACGCAAAGCGCACGAGATGCTCGCGGGCACCGTACCGCATCCGCGTGGCAAGATCGTCCTCGACCTCGACAAGCCGGGCGGAACGGAGCAGAATAGAGCCTGAATGGTTGCGACGGTCGCGTGCCTTGCAGCGCTGCTCGCGCAAGCACCGGCTGCTTCGCCCATGCCAAGTGCATCGCCCGCACCGAGCGCATCACCGCGTGCGCTCGGCCTGCAAGTGACCGGCACGTTCGCGGCGACCTTCCTCGATCAAAACACCTCCGGACCCGGCCAGATTGGCCCTGAAGTGCCGGCCTTTCTTAATAACTCACCGCTTGCACCGAACACGCCGTACGATACGTTTTCAACCGCGCCGCTGACGCCCGGAATCGCGGGCATCGCCCAAGCCCTCGTGACGCTCACCGAACGCACCAAGACGCTCGATATCGGTCTCGATACCGGGCTAGAATTTGTCGGCGGCAGCATCACGAACGCAGCGTATTGGGGCGAGAATATGATTCCGACCATCAACCCGCACATGGGCTCGCAGGCCTTACCTTACGCCGTCACCTTTCCCACCGCGCCGGGCCAGGATGACGGGAGCAACTTCCGGCTCTCGATACTGGGCGGCTCCGTCGCGACCGCGGACGGCAACCTCGCGCTGAAAGCCGGCTACTTCGATCTCACGCAAACCAGCCGTTTCGTCTTCGCACAACCGTTGCTGACCAACGTCAATCCCGCAATCGCGTACGCTCCCGCCGAGTCGCTATCGAGCGGTCTTCCCGGCGCCGACGATTGGCAACCGCTTGCGACGCAGCTGCCGCTCAACGGCGCCGACGTCGTTGCGAAGCAAGGCATCGCGACGTTCGAGCTGACGAACGCGGCTCTTCCATCGCCACCGGGCGCGAGCGCGCGCACGACGATCGGTTCGCTGGTCTTCGATCACGGTGAAGGCACGGTTTATACGCTCGAAGCGCTGCACGCGACGACTGCGGGAACGCCGTTCGTCACGAGCGTTGCATTCGGAGCGAACCCGCTCTTCTTTCCGACGCCGCAGGGCGTAGTGGCGGAGAGCACGCTGAGCGGTCAGCAGCAGACGATCATCGGCGCGAGCGCAAACGTGCATGTGATGCCGCAGTGGGATCTGGATGGGACGCTCGAAATTGCGCGCGCCTGGTACGACGCCCAAAACGTAGCCATGCCCGCGACGTCGCAGCCGGGCGGATATTACCACCTCGGCTTCGCCAAGACATTCGGACGCGCGACCGCATCGGTGGACGCATATCGTTGGGAGCCGCGCTACGCGACGATGGTACTTCCGTACGGCGTGGAGGAGAATCAGTGGGGCGCGACCTGGGCGTGGCCGGCGCCGTGGCTGGGATCGAGCTATCAGCTCGTCGACAACAGCGTGGTAGGCGTCAATCGGCAGGGATATCGCCTGCGTTACTTCGTCGACAAAGGCCCGCTCGAAGTCCATCTCGAGTTTGCCGATTTCCAGCAGATCGAGTCCGCAACGACGCTAACGTCGCAGCAAATGGGTTTCTTCGGCGGATACTTCGCTGCACAGCTGCCGGGCAATGCGACGCTCGGGCGTCAACAACGCTACGGCGTTTGGATCGCGTGGCATCCGTCGTTCGGCGATCTCACGCTCGATTATATCGACGATCAGTTTTCGCGGCCGTATCGTGTGGCGACGGATAACGTTGCATTAGACGTGCCGCAAACGGTGCTGACGTATTCGCGCCACTTCTCACGCGCGGTTATTGGTGCGATCGGCATCGGACGCTATCAAATGACCGGCAACTTCGCCGAGCCGGTCAGCTTTTATCAGCAGCTGTTCTTCGCCGGCGCGATCGTCAGGGAGACGCCGCAGGCCTCGATTCTGGCAACGTTCCGGCGAAATGCGTTTGCCGGAATCTCATCGTTTCCGCCGATGCCGCTCTCACCGAACTTTACCGGTTCGCAGTTTATCGTCGAGCAGCGCTACTCTGTCGGACCGTGAGGTGGTGGTGTCACCCTTCGACACGCTCAGGGTGACAAGTCTTCGGCGCTCCATGACGAGCCGTCAACGAAATGAATGTAGGTTAGCCGGCATTCGACGCCGCGCGGAAGCGGATGCCCTTCAACCGGCGTCTCCGAGTGCAGCTCGCGACTGGAGATCATGACGGTCTTCGAAAAAAGCCCGTGGATCGTGAACTCGCGAAATCCGCCCGCAGAACCGGCGGCGACGAAGCGCACGAGATCGGCTGGGACGTCGCCCGTGATCATAAACGAAACGCGAATCGTCTCGGGCGGTTCGATGCGCCGGTCCATCGTTGCCGGCATAACGGTGCACGAGGTCATCCTCGCCGGCATCGCTTCGTCGGCGACCGCCGCCGGCGCCGGCAGCAAGAGCGCGGCGGTGACGGCGAGACCGGCGAGCGCGTTACGAAACATACTTGAGCGACGTCGCCATGCCGGCCGCGAGATGGTAGAGGTTGTGGCAATGGAAGAACCACCAGCCGGGATTGTTGGCGTCGAATGCAAACGTGACCGACGTTTTTGCCGTAACCAAGATCGTGTCGCGCAGCGCGCCCGGGAAACGCCGGCCGTTGACGGCCACGATCTGAAACGCGTGCCCGTGCAAGTGCATCGGGTGGCTCATCATCGTCTTGTTGACCATCGTGATCTCGACGCGCCCGCCACGCTTGACCGGCAGAAATGGGTAACGCGTCGAGCGCGCGAGGTCATCGGTCCAGACGACGTTGTCTATGGACCATGAGTAACGCGACATATCGCCGGTGAGCGCCATCGTCAAATGCCGATCTGCCGGCCGCACCGAGAGCGGATTGACGGCACGCAGCTGCTCTTCGAGGATAAGCGTATTGAGCGGCGCGGTGAACTCGCCCTTTGCGGCGTAACGCGGGATGGCCGCACCGGGCGATGCGAGCACGAACGCGGCGCGGGCGCTATCGGCCTCACGAACCGCAAAAATCGGATAGACGCCGGCGCTCGGCGTTTCGATGCGGATATCGCAGCGATTCGCGATGCCAATCGGAAATCGGCTGCCCTGTACCGGTTCGATCGGACGGCCGTCGACGGCAACCAGCGTCCCGCGCAGAGATCCCAGGTCGATCGTGAAGTTCGTCGACGAAGCGCTGTTGATGATGCGCAAGAGTATGCGCGCGCGTCGCTCGATCCGAAAGACTTCGGGATTTTCGATCGGTCGCCGATTGATGAGAAACGCGTCGTAGTTGACATCGTTGACGTCGGGCTTCATCCCGCCCGGCGTTACCGCACTCGCGATTGGTTTCGGCGCCCGCAGCTCCGCAAAAATCTCTTCCGGCTCCCGAAAGCTGAAATCGGCGATTTCCGCAACGACTTGCTGTTCGTCGCGCCCGGCATCGGCGGGGTCGGCGATGATCAGCGGCGCCGAGAGCAGGCTCTGCTCCTGCAAGCCCTCGTGCGAGTGCATCCAGTACGTTCTCGATTCGACGAGCGGAAAATCGTACTGATAGACTCGGTACGGCCGCAGCGCCGGTTGCGAGATGATCGGAACGCCGTCTTGATGCGGCGGCAAGATGAGGCCGTGCCAATGAATGAGCGTCGGCTTAGTGAGGCGGTTGACGAGCTGCACGCGAAAACGGCTTCCGAGAACCGTTTCGATGCCGCGGGTTCCGTTGGGCTGCACGATGTCGAGCCGCTCGACGGTGCGCCCGAGCACTTCGACCGTTGACGTCGTCACGATCAGCGTCGTGCGCTGCGTCACGGCGAGCGCGCGTTCCAGCGGACCGACGGTCGCCAGCGCCGCGCCTGCGCCACCGAGCGTGGTGAGGAAACGCCCGCGAGTGGTCGGCATCTAAGCATGATTCGCGAAGGTCAGGGAGCTTCCTCAGGCCTGTTGGACGGTGTCTCACTCCGAGCGCTAATCGCGTACAATACCCCGTGGCGCCGCCCGCGCTACGATTGGCGCATGAAGCGCTCCGAGCTCTTACAAAAGGCCGCGACCGTGGGACTCGTCACGGCTGCCCTACCGCTGACGCCACGCGCCGCGATGGCCAAGAGGGCGGCGCCGATTTCACCGCTCGTGCCGCCGGCGGGCGGCGTCAACGTAGCGTTCTTGCTCTCCGACGGCGCGGTGGTGATCGATTTTGCGGGGCCGTGGGAGGTCTTCCAAGACGCAGACGTCGTTGGGCGCTCGCAGCCGGCGTTCAACCTCTATACCGTCGCAGAAACGAACGCGCCGGTCACGGTCAGCGCCGGAGCGCGCATCGTCCCGCAGCACACATTGAGCGACGCGCCGGCGCCCAACGTCGTGGTCGTGCCGGCGCAGGCCGATCCGACGGCCGCCGTCAAACGGTGGCTGGTGGCTATGTCGCAGCAGGCGGATCTGATCATGTCGGTTTGCACCGGTGCGTTGGTGTTGGCGGACGCCGGCCTGCTCGACGGGCTAACGGTGACGACGCACCACAGCGCGTTCGCAACGCTTCCTATGCAGTACCCCAAGGTGACGGTCGCGCGTGGCGTTCGTTTCGTGGATAACGGTCGCATTGCGACGTCGGCGGGACTTTCGGCCGGGATCGATCTTGCGCTGCACGTCGTCGCGCGGTATTACGGCAAGATGGCGGCACAACAAACGGCCTACGACATGGAGTATCAAAGCGATCGTTGGCTGGACGCCGACAACGCGAACTACAGCAAATCGCCGCCGCCGCAGGTCGGCGCTGCCGTTTGCGCGGTGTGCTGGATGCAAGTCGCTCCGACCACCTCGCT
>DASXGO010000297.1:0-3297 GCA_036489055.1 Candidatus Cybelea sp.
CGAGCCGACGCTCTCCAGAGTGGGCGCAGATCCCAGCATCGGACGCATCTCGCGGCTTCGTCGTATCCGCGCCAGGATTTGCTCCGTGGGAACCTTTATGAAGATTCGAAACGCGCGCTCTTCGAGCAGCTTGCGATTCCGCGCGACGGTCAAGGCTCCGCCACCGAGCGCGATGACGGTGGGCTCGTCACGGACGAGCGCCGCCCGAATCGCCTCGGTTTCGTAACACCGGAACGCCGGCTCACCCTCGTTCGCGAAGATCCTCGCGATTGGGCCATGATCCCGGACGATCAGAGCGTCGGTGTCGCAGAACGGCCTGTGCAACGTTCGCGCGAGCTTGCGGCCGATCGTGGTTTTGCCTGAAGCCATGAATCCAACGAGCGCCACGTGGCGCTTCATTCCGCGAAGAGCGCGGATGCGGCGGCACGGCTTCGGGCTAAATTATCCAGCGTCTCTTCCATCGAATCGCCGCCGTATTTCTCCAAAATCGGCGCCATGAGCGCCAGCCGCACCATCGCTTCGCCGACGATCGCCGCAGCCGGTACTACACAGACGTCGCTGCGCACGATCGTCGCCGGCGCATCCGTCCGCTGATGGAGGTTGACCGACGGCAGCGCCTTCATCAACGTCGGAATCGGCTTCACGGAGACGCGCAGCACGATCGGCTCGCCGTTGCTCATGCCGCCTTCAATGCCGCCCGCACGATTGCTCTTGCGCACCACCTGTCCGTCATCGAGTGCGAAAATATCGTGCGATTGCGAACCGGGCATGGCAGCCCCCTCGGCCCCGAGTCCAATCTCGACCGCCCGGACCGTCTGCATTCCCATCAGCGCGCCTGCCAAGATTCCGTCGAGGCGCTCGCTCGGCTGCCGATTACTGCCCACACCCACCGGCGTTCCGTCGATGCGAACGATAAAGCGTCCGCCTAGCGTATCGCCGGCGCTCTTGGCGGCATCGATCGCGGCAATCATCGTCGCGGCCGCACCGGCGTCGGGGCAGCGCACGTCGCTGCCTTCAACGTCGGCTTGATCCCAGTCGGCGAGCTCCGGCGCTTCGACATTGCCAATTTGGCTGACGTAGCTGCGCGTCCGAACTCCGAGCGCCGTCAGAAACTGTGCGCAGATCGCACCGAGCGCGACCCGCATCGCCGTTTCGCGCGCGCTCGCGCGCTCGAGCACGTTGCGCAGGTCGCGTTGCCGATACTTGAGCGCGCCCGCATAGTCCGCATGGCCGGGACGAGGGTTCGTCAACGGGTCGCCGGCGCCGGTAATCGGATCCATCAACGCGCGATTCTTCGGCGTCTCGTAGTCGCGATTGCGAACGATTGCGGCGACCGGCGATCCGAGCGTCTCGCTGCCGCGTACGCCTGCCAGAAACTCGATTTCGTCCCGCTCGATCTTCATGCGCGCTCCGCGGCCGTAACCGCCCTGCCGCCGCGCCAGCGTATCGTTGATCGCTTCGACGTCGAGGTGCAGACGCGCGGGAATGCCGTCAAGAATGCCGACGAGCGCCGGTCCGTGCGATTCACCCGCCGTGAGATAGCGAAACATTGCCGCGTGGTTCGGCAGCGCTCGCCGACGCTACTTCATACACCGTACGCAGCCGCTGCAGTGCCGAACGGTGCAGCCGCGTGACGTGGCGGCGCGAGTAGCCCAACCGGGCTGCCAGCTCCACAACCGTCCGGGACTCGAAATGAATGCCGAAACGATGCGCCGCTCGAGCGGCGGCAACCGCTGCAGCATCGATTCGACGGTCAAACGGTCGAGCAGATCGTCGATTCCTCCCGCCCGAGTGCAGCACTCGTCGCCGTGGATAAAGTCCAACGAGAGTATCGTCGGGCGCGCACGGCCTCGCCGTACGCGCACGAGACCGTCGTCGCGAACGTAATGCATGAGCTCGCCGAGAACCAGTAGCGACGCGAACGCCTCGAACGGCGCTCGATGCGGCGACTTATAGCGATCGACGGCTTTGATCAGACCGATGGCCCCGACTTGCTCGAGATCGTCTCGCTCGAAGCCGCAACGCCTGAAGCGCCGTGCCGCCCGCCGGCACAGATACCAATATTTCACAACGAGACGCTCGCGCGGAATTAACCGCCGGCGCGTTGCACCGCAGCGAAGAGCCACACCCAAACCCTCCGTTGCTAATCGTTATAGCTCAGCTACTTTCAAAGCGCAATACCTTTGCAGGACTTCCAGAAAGGCGGCCACTAGTCTGTGATGATGAAAGCGGCGCGCGGCGTTCTGATCGTCGCGCTCGTTCTTCTTGCGATCGCCGCTTTGCGCGATGTCGCGCGGCTGGGCGACGCGCTTCCCTGGCGCCAGCTCTACGATTTCGCCGACTTCTATTGTGCCGGCGCGGTTCTCGACGCGGGCGCCGACCCGTACCGGTACGAACCGCTGCATCGCTGCGAGCACGTGGTCAGTACGAATCCGGTCTTTCGCGCGGATCGGCTGCGCATCGTTCCTGCGCCGCTTCCGCCCTACGATTTTCCACCGTTTATGTTGGCCGCTCGGTTAGGGTACACGCAGGCGCGTGCGCTGGATGCCGCGGCGATCGTCGTTACGGTCTTGCTTGCGATGTGGGGTCTCGCGCTCGTCGCGGCTCCGTTCGACGTCTCGGCGCTGGCGCTCGTACTGCCTGCGGGCTACGTCTTGCTCAATGCCGGCCAGGTCGTGCCGTTTGCACTGCTCGCATTGATCTTTTGCGGTGTCGCGCTCGCGCGTGGACGCCCGAGTTTGGCCGGGATATTAGCCGCGTTGAGCGCCATCGAGCCTCATCTCGGGCTCCCGGTCTGCGCGGCGCTGCTCTTTTGCGTTCCGCGCGCTCGACTGGGGTTGCTTGCGGCTGCCGCCGCATTGGCGAGTCTCGGCGCGCTGCTGGTCGGCCTGAGCGGCTTTGCGGAGTTTGCGACGCGCGTGCTTCCCGCCCAAGCCGCTTCCGAGGCCGCCTACGTCTATCAGTATAGCCTCACGCATCTGCTGCAAACATTCGGCGTACCGGCCGCGCCCGCGCTATTCTTGGGCGAACTCTCTTATGCGGTCATGCTCGTCGTGGGCGTCGCCCTCGGCCGGCGCGTGGCTCAACGGCTCGGACGCCCCGAGTTGCTTGCGTACGTGCCGGCTGCCTGCAGCATCGTCGCCGGCCCATACGTTCACATGGTCGACCTCGCATTCGCAATTCCCGCGGCAACGGTGCTGACCGCTGCGTCGCGCGGCACCCCGCGCACGCTCGCGATCGTGGCACTCTGCCTGCTCGCAGTGCCCTGGATTCCGGTTTGGATAACGAAGAAACTCT
>DASXGO010000357.1:0-2778 GCA_036489055.1 Candidatus Cybelea sp.
GCCGCTGCGCTCGGCACGTTCGCGCGCCTGCGCTAACGTTTCAGTCGTTAGAAGGCCATAGCCGATTGGCTTTCCCGTCGCTAGCTGCACGGCCATAATTCCTCGCGTGCACTCGCCGGCAACGTACTCAAAGTGCGGCGTTTCACCGCGTACCACTGCGCCGAGCGCGACCACGGCATCGCAGCGATCGGCAGCGATCAGATTGCGGCACGCAAGCGGGATCTCGAAGCAGCCGGGAACCTCAAATACGTTAACGTTGTCGTCACCGACGCTGCAATCGCGCAGCGCGCGGCGCGCGCCGTCGAGCAGCAGGTCGGCTAGGTCGGCATAAAAGCGGGCGCAGACGATCGCAAACCGGGCCTGCGCGCAGTTCGGCGGCGCTGTCGCGGTGGCGGCGCTCGGCTTCACGAGGCGGCGACGTCGTCGAAAATGTGGCCGAGCTTCGAGCGCTTGGTATCCATGTAGTGCTTGTTGTGCGCGGTTGGCGGCGTCTGCAATGGTACGCGTCCAACGATCTTGAGTCCGTAACCTTCGAGCCCAAAGATTTTCTTGGGGTTGTTGGTGATCAGGCGCATCTCGCGCACACCGAGATCGTAGAGAATTTGCGATCCGATGCCGTAGTCGCGCTTATCAGCCGGCAGTCCCAGCGCGATGTTCGCCTCGACGGTGTCGGCGCCGCGATCTTGCAGCTCGTACGCGCGCAACTTATCGGCCAATCCGATGCCGCGCCCTTCTTGGCGAAGATAGAGAAATACGCCTCGGCCTTGTTTTGCAATCAGCTCCATGGCGCCGTCACGCTGTGCCGCGCAGTCGCAGCGGATCGAATGCAGCGCATCGCCGGTCATGCATTCGGAGTGCACGCGCACGAGGATCTCCTTTCCGCTGCCGACCTCGCCCATAATCAATGCTACGTGGGTGTTTTCGTCGATCGACGTCGAATAAGCGATGCCTTTCCACGTCCCGAGCGTGGTTGGGAGATCGAACTCCGCGATGCGCTCCACGAGCTTCTCCGTGCGCATGCGATAGGCGATGAGATCCTTCACCGTGACTAGGCGCAGCTCGTGACGATCCGCGTAACTCCGCAAACCCTCGAGCCGTTCCATCGTCCCGTCCTCGGCCATGATCTCGCAGATCACTCCGGCCGGGTAGAGTCCGGCCAGCCGGGCTAAATCGACGGAAGCTTCCGTCTGCCCGGCGCGCACTAAAACTCCCCCATCGCGCGCGCGCAGCGGAAACGTATGTCCGGGACGCAGGAAATCGCCGGCACGAGCCTCGGGATCGAGTAATCGCTTGATGGTCGCGGCGCGGTCGTACGCGGAGATGCCGGTCGTAGTAAAGCCGCGCGCTTCGACGGAGACGGTGAACGCCGTTTCGTGCACGGCCGTGTTGTCGCGAACCATCTGCGGGATATGGAGCTCGTCGAGACGAGCGCCCGGCATCGGTACGCAGATCAACCCGCCCGCGTGTTTGCGCATGAAGTTGATCGCGTCGGGCGTGACCATCTGCGCCGCCATAACGAGGTCACCTTCATTCTCGCGATCCTCGTCGTCGAGCACAACGACCATTTTTCCGGCGCGGATGTCGGCGATCGCCTCTTCGATCGAATCGAATGGCCCCTCGCGTTCGGCAAGCTGCTCGCCGAGCGTTGGGAAGACGGCCGCGAGTCGTTGAAGCGTCCGGTAAGAAGGCTCGCGACGGCCCGACCGGAGCAAGGAGATGGCGGACTCGGTCAGCCCGGCGCTGTCCGCAACCTCGGCGGCGCTCAGCCCGGCATCGCCCATTGCTGAGTTGAGAAGGTTCGCGAAGCGGCTCACCTCATCAAGCCTAGCTGGGACTTTACATTTGTCAAGCGCGACGGGAGGTCGGCCTCCAGGGATGATGACCTGGCGCAACAAACTCTTCCATCCCCCGAAAGGTAGACCAGGTCTATGCCCAGTTCCGTCACGTTACGCAACCTTGCGCTTGCGACCGCTCTCGTTTCTCTTGCCGGCTGTGGCGCGTCGCTGACGCCGAACTCCGCCGGAACGGCGCCCGTCGCCGGCGCCGCTTCGCGGCACGCTCTACCGGCCTTTACCAAGCCCGCACTCATTACACTTGATTCGAACGGCGCGCTCGCGTATTGGCCGATCGATTCGAGCGGGGGTAATACGCTAACCGAAATCTCAAAGCCGCTCGGCATTTCCGCCTATGGCATGGCGGCCAACCACGACGTCGTCGTGATGGCGGATTATTACAGCTCGGAAATCGTCAGCTACAACGTAAAGACGAAAAAGAAAACGACGCTGAGCGATCCGTTCGGCAATCCTGACGACGTCGCGATCGGTAAGACCGGCACGATCTATGCATTGAACTTCAAAAACGTCGCGGTTTTCAAGCCGGGCACGCCGAAACCCAGCGAACTCTCGTGCGCGCTCATCAACGAAGGTGAGTCGATTGCCGTCAACAAACAAGGCGACGTTTTTGTCGACGGCTACGGCAGTAGCTTTGAGGGAGTCATCGAGTACCCGGCGGGGAAGACGACTTGCAAGACGCCGGATTTGAATCCGGTCGAAGGATACATCGCCGGAGTCGGCGTCGATCCTAAGACCGACAGCTTGATCACCATCGACGATCCGGATTTATGTGCCGGAGGTCTCGAAGGACGCATGTTCATCTATCCGAAGCCGTACCACGTCCGCTCGGCGCACGAGGTCGACCTTTACGCAACCTACTGCTCCGGTGGGTTCCGCCTCAACTCGACCTCGACGCTCATCTTTGTAGGCGACGCATCGGTGAGCG
>DASXGO010000361.1:0-5649 GCA_036489055.1 Candidatus Cybelea sp.
GTCGGGCTTCCCCCAGTCGTGGCCGAGACGCTTCGCGAGCTCGTGGAGGATCGCGAGGTCGTCCTTCGCCTGGCCCGGCGGAGAGACGGCGCGGCGAACGCGCTGGACGCGCCGCTCGCTGTTCGTGACGGTCCCCTCCGACTCGCACCAGCTCGCCGACGCGGGAAAGACGACCTCCGCGAGCTCGCCGGTCTTCGTCAAGAAAATGTCCTGCACGATCAGGTGCTTTAGCCCGCGCAACAAATGCCTCGCATGCTCTTGGTCGGCTTCGGATTGCGCGGGATTCTCGCCGATGATGTAGAGCGTATCGAGTTCGCCGCGCTCCATCGCGTCGAACATGTCGGTCAGATTCCAGCCGTGCTTTCGCGGCAACGTAACGCCCCACGCCTGCTCGAACTTCGCTACGCTCTCCGGATCCTCGACGTCCTGGCCGCCCGGGAACTTATTCGGGATTGCGCCCATGTCGCCGCCGCCCTGGACGTTATTTTGTCCGCGAAGCGGATTGAGGCCGGATCCGTACCGTCCGACGTGCCCGCACAGCAAAGCCAAATTGATCAGCGCCCGGACGTTATCGACGGCGTTATGGTGCTCGGTGATTCCCAAGGTCCAGCAGAGCTTGGCGCGCGGTGCGCGGGCATAGGCATGCGCGAGTTCTCGAATGAGTGCGGCGGGAACGAGCGTCGTCTTTTCCGCGTACTCCAGCGTGTACGGCTCGACCGCCGCACGATACGCATCGAAGCCGCTCGTTGCGCGCGCGATGAACTCGCGATGCTCCAGGCCGGCGGCCAAGATTTCCCGGCCGATCGCGTTGGCGAGCGCAATGTCGGAGCCGACGTCAAGACCGAGCCATCCGTCGGCCCACTGCGCGGTCGTCGTGCGCCGCGGGTCGACCACGTAGAGCTTGGCGCCGTTGCGTACTCCTTTGAGGACGTGATGAAAGAAGATCGGGTGCGTCTCGCGCGCATTCGATCCCCAGAGCAGAATTAGGTCGGTCCACTCGAACTCCTCATAGGAGCTCGTGCCGCCGCCTGCTCCGAATACCGCCGTCAGACCGACGACGCTCGGAGCGTGTCAAGTCCGGTTGCAGCTGTCGATGTTGTTGCTGCCGATGACCGAACGTGCGAACTTCTGCGCGATATAGTTCATCTCGTTCGTCGCCTTCGAGCAGCTGAACATTCCGAAGTTCCGCGTGCCGCTGCGATCGCGAGCGTCGCGAAACGCCGCCGCGGCACGATCGAGCGCTTCATCCCACGACGCGCGGCGAAGGCTTTCTCCTTCGCGTACCAGCGGATGCGTCAACCGGAGATAGGGTTTGCTCACGCAGGCTAATTCGCGTGCCGGTTCGCGCCCCCCCACTACGTGGGTATACGAGAGTCTGGGGGTTGCTCGACCTTTGGCCAAAGGAGCTTGGAACCGACGAACGCAAGAAGCGGCCCTCGACCTCGAAAGGAGGCTTAGCAGGTGGATCTTTCGTCGATTACGGTTTACGCCGACGGCCGGTTCCAACGCTACGACGAGGCAAAGATCGGCCTTCTCACCCACGGGCTCCAGTACGGAACGGGATGCTTCGAAGGAATTCGAGGCTACTGGTCGCCGGAGGAGCGGGATCTCTTCCTGATTCTTCCGCGCGATCACTACGAGCGGCTGGCGACCTCGGCGAAGATCCTCACGATGCAGCTTCCGCATAGCGTCGACGACCTCGTCGATATTACGGTCGAGCTCTGCCTGCGGAATCGCTACGAAACCCACGTCTACGTTCGGCCATTTTCGTATAAGGCCGCGGAAGACGTCGGCGTGCGGCTGCATAACGTCCCGGACGCCTTCGCGATCGTTCCTATCCCCTTCGTGCACTACGTCGATCCGGACCGCGCCCTCGACGTTTGCGTGAGCTCCTGGCGCCGCGCCGACGATACGATGGCTCCGCCGCGCGCGAAGATCACTGGGCTGTACGTCAACTCGGCGCTGGCGAAGAGTGAAGCCGTGCAGAACGGTTACGACGAGGCGGTTCTACTCTCGCACGACGGCCACGTCGCGGAAGGCTCGGCCGAGAATATCTTCTTGATCCGGCGCGGCGTGCTCTATACACCCGATCCGTCGCAAAACGTCCTCGAAGGCGTCACGCGGAAGGCGATCATCGAGATCGCGCGCGACGAGCTCGGCGTCGCGACCGTCGAGCGTTCGATCGATCGCGGGGAGCTCTACTCCGCGGATGAAGCGTTCTTTACCGGAACCGCCGTCGGGATTTGTCCGATCGGATCGATCGATCGCCGGCGCGTCGGCGATGGAGGCGCCGGTCCGATCACGCAACGGCTTCGCGCGTTCTACGAACGCGTCGTGACTGGACTCGAGCCCCGCTATGAATCGTGGTTAACGCGAATCTATGCCGGAGCGAAGGTTAGCGCGTAAGCCTTTATAGCGGCGGCGGCGTCGGTGCGTCGCCGTCGATTGTGTCGGAAGGTGCACCGCCCGGCGCGTTACCGGATGCTTCGACTGGCGTGCTGTCGCTCGGGGCGGCGGGAGTTCCGGCCGCCGGCTGATTTCCGCCCCAGTACCCGGCGTCGGGCGAAGAGGAGGTCGCGCTCGGCGTGCCGCCCGCGGCTTGGCGCCACTGCGCAAACCGAATCTCGTCGGTGTAGGTGATTCGCGAAACCGCGTGGATGAAAGAGCGGCCGAGATCGGCTGAGGGCAGCGCGGTCGTCATGACGGCGATCACGTACGGCGCCTCGTCGGCAAAGACGATCCCGGCGTCGTTGAGCGTGTCGTTGAGCGAACCGGTCTTGTGTGCGATCGGGATGTCGGGCGGCAGCGGTTCGGGCAAGAGCGTATTGATGCGATCGGCTTCTAGAATGGCGATCATCTCGTTGGACGACCATTCGTCGACCAATTTTCGCTTTGCCATTAACGTCAATAGGCGAACGAGGTCGGCGGGCGACGTGCGCAGCGTCCGGCGGATCGACCAGCCGCCGGTGCGTACGTCGCCGGCGAGATGGGTGCGGTCGAGGCCGAGTTCTTCCATGCCGTGGTTGATGTTTTGGCGACCGACGAGCCGGATGAGCATATTGGTCGCGGTATTATCGCTCACGTCGATCATTCGCTCGAGCAGATCCGATACCGGGTAGGTCGTCCCGGCGGCCGCGTCGCAGAGCTCGCCCGATCCGTAGTCCTTATCGGAAGCCGTGAGCGTCACGCGATGCTGCAGATCGAAGCGACCCGCAGCGAGCTGCGCGAAGACTTCAACCATGACCGGTAGTTTGATCGTCGAAGCCGCCGGCATGCTCTTCGCGGCGTTGAATCCGGCGTTGTAACCCGTCTCGAGGTCGAGAACGTCGAGCGCAATCGCCGCATGAACGCGGCTTGCGAGGGATCGGAGCTGGTGGTTGAGAGTCGCGAGCGGCGGGGGAAGATATGCTCGTGCCGGTGCGACCGACGTGATGCCTGCCAAAACAGCAAACGCCAACATCGACGTCGGACGTCGCAACATGACTGGCGCTTCGATTCGCAAACAGTGCACTTCCTGCCGCGCGCATCGTGCGAACGGGGCTCGCTTGGCCGCACGGGGAACGGGCCTCGTGTGAGAGGAACGCGCCGCAATCCCTGGCGATGGCTGACGGATGCGCGGTTGACGTACGCGCTCAAGATCCTCATGATCTTAGTGCTCGCATTTTACGTCGGCCAGTTCGTCGTGCAAATCCTCACCCGGCTCGCCGGAGTTGTCTACATCCTCGTCGGCGCGATCCTTCTTGCCTATCTGATTTATCCGGCTATCGCGTGGTTGAACCGCCGCATGTCGCTGGTGTTGTCCATTATCGTCATCTACATCGGGATCATCGCTGCGTTCATTCTACTCGCATTCTTCATCGTGCCGCACATTATGGAGGACATCCAGCTACTGGTGCAGCGCTATCCCGACCTCGTCGCGCGGCTCCACTCGATTATCTACAATCCAAACGATTCGCTGACATCGCGCCTCCCCGGCTGGATTCGCGACCAGCTTGCGGCCCTGCCCGACGCGCTGGCAATCTGGGTGCGCCAACGCGGCTTCCAAGTCTTCGGACATTTTGCGACGCTGCTTGCCGGCACGATAGCGCTCGTCGCGCTCTTTATCGTGGTGCCCTTCGTCACCGCGTACCTGCTGCTCGATCTCGGCCATATGAAGCGCGCGCTTGCGGCGGTCATCCCAGAGGATCGGTGGCGTGCGACGATGGAGCTGCTCGCCGAGATCGACGGCGTCATCGGCGGATTCATTCGCGGTCAGCTACTCGTGGCGTCGATGATCGCGGTTCTCATCACCATCGCGCTGATTCTCATCCATGTGCCGTACCCGTACTTGTTCGGCTTGCTCGCCGGATTCGGCGATCTCATCCCGTACGTCGGCGCGGTCGCCGCATTCTTTCCGGCTTTCCTATCGGCGATCTTGTCCAACGGCTGGGTAAGCGGATTGCTCGTCGCCTTGGCATTCGTCGCGATCTACGAGGCGGAGGGGCATTTCATCGCGCCCAACGTCGTCGGCAAGCAGGTCAAGCTGAGCGCCTTTGTCGTGATCGTCGCGCTGCTGATCGGCGCCGAGGTCGCGGGGCTCTTCGGAATGCTCGTTGCCGTTCCGGTCGCGGGTGTCATTCGCGTCATCGCAACGAGGGTAGTCGTCGCCGCTAAATCGAAGCCTCCGCCTTCGTGAGCAGCACCGTTTCGCAGCAACGGCGCGTCGACATCGTCGGCGTGCCGATGGACTTGGGCGCGAGCCGCCGCGGCGTCGACATGGGGCCGTCCGCGGTCCGGTATGCAAAGTTGCACGAATCGCTGCGCAAGCTCGGGATCGAAACCATCGTCGATCGCGGCAACCTTCCGGTTCCGATCCGGGAGTCGGCCGAAGCCGACGACGCGTCAGCCAAGTTCCTGAGCATCATCAACGACGTCTGCAACGACCTGGCAGTCATCGTGGACGACGCGGTGCGCGCCGGCGGACTTCCGATCGTGCTCGGCGGCGATCATTCGATCGCGGTCGGAACGCTCGAAGGCTTGACGCGCGCGCGCGGCGAGCCGCCTGGTCTCGTCTGGATCGACGCGCATGCCGACATCAACAGCCCCGGCAGCTCACCGACCGGCAACGTGCATGGTATGCCGCTTTACTTTGCGCTGACCAAAGGGTTTGCGCGCGCGGATCGTACGGTTCAGATCGGCTTGCGAGACGTGGATTTGAGCGAGAAGGCACTCTTGCGCGAGTTCGGCGTCCAAACGTTTACGATGAGCGACGTGGACAAGCGCGGCATGGTCCACGTGATGGAAGAATCGCTCGCGATTGCCGGTGCACACGGGCGCCCAATCCACGTTTCCTTCGATATGGATGCAATCGACCCGAGCGAGGCACCGGGGACCGGAACGCCGGTGCAAGGCGGTCTCAGCTATCGCGAAGCGCATCTCGTCATGGAGATGCTGCACGAGAGCGGTCAGCTCGGGTCAATCGAAATCGTAGAGATCAATCCGATTCTGGATCACCGCAATCGCACTGCGGCGCTCGCGGTCGGTCTCATTTGCTCCGCGCTCGGTAAATCAATACTCTAAGATCGTTACAGCTTAATCGTTGCGCGGCCTTCGCAGGCGACGCCGCCGCCGCAGACCGCCGGATCCCAACTCGCGTCGGCCAGCAGCGTG
>DASXGO010000396.1:0-14541 GCA_036489055.1 Candidatus Cybelea sp.
CGCGATGATGTTGCGCGCGACGGGGATGACGAGATAAGACATCTGTTGCAGGGCCATGCGCGTCTCCGGCGTCTGCGTGTAGATCGAATCACCATTTTGCGCGGTGTCCTGGCCGAGGCCGGTCATCGTTCCTTGCTGATAGCGCTTGAAGAGCGGCGGACTCTTGGCGATCTTTTGATCGTTCTGCAAGATCATCGCGACCGCAGGGCGCACGCGCTCGTGAAGCCGCGCGCATAGCGCGCTGGTGACGACGTGGTAAATCTCCGGCGGCGGCGTCGCTCCGGCGGAACCGATCGTGTTGTCGGAACGGGCTTGAAGCGGCAGCAAGATGGCGCATGCCAGCGCACACGCAAAAAACGAGACGAACCTCTGCATCGCGCTCAAATTTTCTCGGACGCGTCGTGCACCGCCTGCCCAAATGCAGAAGCGGGACCCCGAAGGGTCCCGCTTGCGTTCTCTACGTTGGCGCGGAGAAACGAATCGCTAGATTCGGACCTGCGCGTTGAAGTAGACGTTGATTGGCGAAACCGAGGCGCCGATGCCGCCGTTGGTCGCGCCGCTGGGAGTGTAGCTCTGTTGGAACGGCGTGCGCGCACCATTGGCTTTGAAGTCGTTGATGCCCGTACCGTTGTAGAAGTTGCTCGGGTAGAGGGTGCTGTTAAGCGATCCACCTGCCGGAGCGTATCCACAGAACACGTTGCTCGGCGGATATGCCGAGGTCCACGGTGCCGACGTACCGCCGAAGCACGAGTGGAAGAGGCTGGTCCCGAGCACGGAGAGCCGGATCCGCGGGCTCACGTCATACGTGACCTGCAGATTGCCGACGATCGAGCTCGGTTGCTCGTAGTTGGCGAACAAGAACGACCCCGTCTGCGGGTTCGGCACGTACAGGTACGTGAACGCGCCGGTTCCCGGGGACGTCGTCGTCAGGTAGTTGCACTGCTGCGGATTCGTATGCGGCGACACCTTCGTGATGCCGGTCGTAGCCGAATTCAGCAGGCACGAGCGCGGGTCGAGCCCTTCCGTATCGAGCGGACTTCCATAGAAGCCGCCGGTCTGGAAGTTGAAGCTCGGCGTTACCGCCAGCTTGTCATGGCGATAGTTGAGCAGCAGCGAGGCTACCCACGGTGAGATGTAACTGTTCACCGCGCCGTTGAGGTTGGGTGCGATCGCGGTTGAGTACGGGTGGTACCAGCCGCCGGTAGCGAGTAGACCCTGCTCCGACTTGTTGTAGTACGGATTCTGGATCGTGTCGCACTCGTACGGCGAGGTCGAGCTTCCGCACGTGCCGTTCGGCGTCGAGCAGGAGACCGCAGAGCCACCTTGATAGCATGGGCTGCCGCCGCCTGCCTTGGTCAGCTTGTTGTACTCGGTGATCGCCTGATTGAGTGCGGTCAGTTCGCTGCCGACGATACCGCCGCTGCTCAGCGGTACGTTTTGGAACTGGACCTTCGAGTCGGTATAGGTGACGGCCAAGAGTCCCGAAAGACCGTTGCGGCTGAAGTCACCCTTGTTGAACTGCAGCTCGACGCCCTGGTTACGGTTGACGCCGACCGGGACTTGCGTCACGAAGCCGGCACCGATGAACGTCTGCTGCTGCCAGTTGGAGACCCACGTGTAGAACGGCGTGAGCTTGAAGCTCATATCCGTACCCTTGAGGTGGCTCTCCCACGAGAGGTCGTATTGACCCGACGAGATTCCCGGAATCGGGTGGAACGGCGAGTAGAACCCGAGGTTCATCGTATTGTTCCAGACCGACCGGTCGTCACCGGCGAGTGCGAGGTATTGGACCGACGCCGAAATCGGCGGCTGCACGAAGCGGCCGGCCGAGAGACGGACGACGTTATCCGGATTGACCGTCCACGTTCCCGAGAAACGCGGCTGCCAGTAATCGAGAGAGTACGAGCTCGGCGACGTCGCCGTGAAGCTCGGCGCCGCCACGCCATCTTGGGTCGTCCCATTGGGATGCACCCAGCCGGTGTGCGGACCGCTGGGATGCAGCGCGGTCGCTGCCGCGTTGCAGTCGCCGTTGACGTACTGCGCCGACGCCGGCGGCGGAACGCCCGGCGGCAACGCTTGGGTGAGCACTTGGTTGGTGGCAGCTAAGACGCACGTGTAGTTTGCGGTTAGATTTGCATAGAACGCCGTCGCATTGTTCAGCGAGTCCGGAAGACCGTAGGTGAAGTTGTCGTAACGGATCGCGGCGTTGATCAGGAATTTGTCGCTAGGACGGAACTGATCTTGCAGCGATGCATTCGTGAACTTCGGCTTGACCGTGTTGTACGATCCGTTCGCTTGCGAGTTCCAGAGAGTGTCCCAGGTCGCGCCCGCCTTAACGGCCGGCGTTCCCGCTCCGGCGAAGCCGCTCGGACCCGCCGTGGAGCTGCTGCGCCACGTCGGGCTCTTGAAGCCGCCGCTGGCGACGTCGTAGTAGCTGCTCGTAAGGCAAGCCTCCGCCGTGCCCAACGCCGGATCGTAGCAGGTGTAGCCCGCGGTCGGTCCGCCGTTGTGAGCCATGTATCCGATCGGCGAGGTGCCGCCGTAGGCGGTCGAGTTGTTGAAGCGGGTGACGCTTGCAGTTGTGTAGTTGCCGCTCAACGTGACGAGGTTTTGGTCGTTGAGTTGATCCTGGAACTCGAGCGTCCCGCCCGCCGTGTGAGTGAGCAACAGATACTGCGCCGTGGCGGGGAAGTTCGGCGCAAGCTGGCCGGACGCGCCGTAGTACGGCGAGTTCAGCATCCAGTCGGAGTAGAAGGTGTAGGCGTTCGCGCGCAGATAGGCCGATTGACTCAACGCATACGTGTACTGCAGCTTCGTGATGCCGGTATCGTTTTGGTTGAGGTTGATGCTGTTATCTGAGAGCGGTAGAGGCCCATTGAAGGCGTGGGGTGGCGCGCCGGGCACGAAGTACGGCGTCGGTGCCTTGGTGTGCCCCGGCGTCGCGACGACACTGCCGAACGGCAAGTTATACGTCACGGCATCGGAGTACCCGAGATACGTCGGTCCGCAGCCGGCGGTGTAGGTGACGGTGCCGGCTTTCGCACCGCAGGTGAAGTACGGTCCGTCTCCCGCGAGCGGGATGATCTGACCGGCACTCGAGCACCCATTGACGGTCAGCCCAGGTGCGATCGCCTCCGGCCCGCACGTGGGCGCGGCGGCCTTGGTGCCGTACAACGAGTAGATGAACTGGTTGACGCCCGGACCAACGTCGGTCTGGCTGTTGTAGCCGTAGTTGTTCAGCGCCGATCCGCTCCACATCAGCTGCACGTCATCGCGGAGTCCGTTGGACTTCGGGATGCCCATGTGCAGGTTGATGACGTTTTCACGGTCGGAGACCATCGACGGAGTGCCGCCGATGCCGCTGTAGAACTGCCAGCAACCCTGCTGTCCGATCTGGGCGACTGGCTGGTTGCTCCACGGAGCGCCGACGAGCGGACACATCGGCTTGACGCCTTGGCAGGTTCCAATGATACAGGTGTAGCCGGTGGCTAGTACCTGGTTGCTGCCGAAGCCGTAGCCCATGCCGAAGCCGAGCGTATTGCCCGACAGCGGCCCGCCGAGCCCCATGTACCCGGCGCCGTTGCTGTTATCGAAGAATCGGTAATCCTGGTTGTAACCCAAGAGACCGACGTAGTAGCTGAAGGTACGATCCGGCGTCGATCCGCCGACTTCGACCTGGGCTTGGTGGTAGAAGATCGGCGTCCCAAGGCCAAGGTTGGCCGTCGCGAAGCCGGGGAACGTACCGGTCTTGATGACCTGGTTGATGAAACCGGCCGTGCCGGAGCTGGCAACCGAGGACGGACCGCCGCCCGTATAAACCTGCAGCTCTTGCAAGCCGAGATTTGATTCGGTCGACGAGTTGTAGTTGTCAAACGCGCGGTTGACCGGAATACCGTCATACTCGTACCCGGTATAGTACGAGTTCTGACCGCGGACATACGCCGCGTTGAAATCCCAGCCGATGCCGCCCTGCGACGTCTGAACGCCGGGAACCGAAGCCATCGCCGAGTAGGCGTTGTTTAGGTTACCGCCGCCGCCCAGCGGGGCCGCTGCCGCGACCTGCGCCGAGTTGACGCTGTACAGGTCGCCGCCGACGCCCGATTTGACGAGCGACGTGCCGGCGGCTGAAGTGACGTGGGCGATTTGCTTCAGCGCCTGTTGCATCGTATATGCAACCTGTTGCGTCTGGTCTGCAAAAACGACCACGCCTGGGAAGGAAACGGGTTGATACCCACTCTTGGTAAGATTCAACGTGTAGGTATCGGGAGCAAGCGAGAGGAGAACGAAGTGACCTCCCGCGTCCGTCGTTGCTGCGGAAGTTTGCGAGGGAGCTACTGCGGTGACTCTGACACCGGCAAGCGGCGCTCCATTCGCATCCTTGACCGATCCCGCGATGTTACCGGTGGTCGCAGCCAGTCCCCATGTTCCCTGGCTGAGAAACGCGCCGATTAATGTCGCGATCACGACCGCATGACGGAGGGTTCGATGTGAACTCATGTTCGTTTTACCCTCTATCTACGTGAAGTTGTCAAAGGGCGAGCCCCCCTGCTGCCCGGGGCCTTTCGGCTCAGGAGCTTCACAGAGTGACCCACTCTTCCCAAGCATACGCTCAGAAAAGGGTCGGTTCCTTTAGGTAACCTTAAAGGGAAGAAACGGTGCGGGTGCGTTTTAGCGCAGGGCCGCGGAAGCCAGCCGTTCGGCGAGTAAGCCGGGGATCTCGGACGGCCGCTCGGCGACCGGGACGCCGGCCGTTTTAAAGGCGGCGATTTTGCTTTCGGGCGTCCCAAAGCGTCCTGAGATGATCGCTCCGGCGTGGCCTAGCGACTTGCCCGGCGGCGCGTTACGTCCGCCGATAAAGGCGACGACGGGCGCATCGGGCATATGCTCGGCGATAAAGGCGGCGGCTTCTTCCTCGTCGGACCCGCCGATCTCGCCGCAGAGCACGACGCCTTCAGTCTGCGGGTCGTTCTTGAACTCGCGCAGGCAGTCGACGAAGGTCGTTCCGATGATCGGGTCGCCCCCCACGCCGACGCAGGTCGATTGACCGAGGCCGGAGCGCGTCAGGAGATCGACGACTTCGTAGGTTAGCGTACCGGAGCGCGAAACGACGCCGATGCGTCCTTCT
This sequence comes from Candidatus Cybelea sp., assembly GCA_036489055.1. GTDB lineage: Bacteria > Vulcanimicrobiota > Vulcanimicrobiia > Vulcanimicrobiales > Vulcanimicrobiaceae > Cybelea. The sequence continues at coordinate 5,126 of DASXGO010000396.1, forward strand.
TTGAACACATGCCCCGGCATGATGCCCACGAGAGCTTTGCCGGGTGAGGCAAGACCCGGACAGTTGGGACCGATGATTCGCATACCGGGTGTGGCTCCGACGACCTTGAGCGTGTCGTGGACCGGCACGCCTTCGGTGATGCAGACCGCGAACGTGATCCCCGCATCGTAGGCTTCGTATAGCGCGTCGGCCGCAAACGGCGGCGGCACGAAGATGCACGTGTGCGTCGCGCCGGTCGCGACGACCGCTTCGCGCACCGTATCGAAGACCGGCAGGCCTTGGGGCGTCCGTTGTCCGCCTTTGCCGGGCGTAACGCCGCCGACGAGGTTCGTGCCGTACCGGTGCATGCGCTCGGTATGGTACGACCCTTCCGCGCCGGTGATGCCCTGCACGATCACTCTGCTGTTCTTGTCAACGAAGATCGACATCGTTATGCCTCGCGCGACAGCCGCACGGCCTCGCGCGCGCCTTCGTCCATCGTCTCGACGGGCGTCATCCCAGCCTCACGTAGAATACGGCGGCCCTCTTCTTCGTTGGTTCCCGTCAATCGGATGATCAGCGGAATGCGTCTCGACGACGTCTGCTGCATCGCATCGACGATCCCGCGCGCGACTTCATCGCCGCGCGTTATTCCGCCGAAGATGTTGACGAAGAAAACGGTTGCGCCGGTGTTATTGACGACGAGCTCGTAACAGTTGCGAACGCGCTGCGCGTTCGCGCCGCCGCCCACGTCGAGAAAGTCTGCCACGGCGCCGCCCGCATTCGCAACGGCGTCCATCGTAGCCATCGCCAGGCCGGCGCCGTTTGCCATCGTACCGACCGAGCCCGGGAAACGCCGAAAGTTGCGGATGCCGACGCCGGCGCTCGCCGCCAGCAACTCGTCTTCGTCGAGCGGCAGAACGCTGCGCCAAGCGTCGAACTCAGGATGCCGAAAGAGCGCGTCGTCGTCGAGCTCAACTTTTGCGTCGGACGCGATCACGCGCCCGTCGGCGGTCAGCGCGAGCGGATTGATTTCGACCAGCTTCGCGCCGTACCTAAAGAAGAGATCGTAAAGCGCGCCGGCGATCGCCGGAAAGGTCTTGCGATAACCCGGATGGAGTTCAGCTCGGAAGGCAAGCTCGCGTCCAATGTACGGCGAGTATCCAATCGTCGTATCGACGAAGAACTTGACGATCGACTGCGGATGGTACTCGGCGACCTCTTCGATATCCATCCCGCCGAAGCGGCTTACGATGAAGACGGGCCTTCGCGCCGCGCGGTCGATCGTAATCGCGCAGTACGCTTCCTTTTCGATCTCGAGCCGCTCTTCGACGAGCAACGACTTAATCGGCTCGCCGTTGGGATTTTGGCGATTCGGAGGCATCGGCGTCGCCATGATCTCTTCGGCAACGCTTCGCCCCTGCGCCGCGCCGGCGGCCATCTTGATTTTGCCCGCCTTGCCGCGGCCGCCCATGAGCACCTGGGCTTTGATCACCCACTTGCCCGGCTCCGCTTCGAGAAACGTTGCGACGTCGTGCGCCGTCTGCGCGTGCCGGCTGCGCGGAACGGGAATCCCGGCGCGTTTGAAAAGCTCCTTGCCCTGATACTCCAGCAGATTCATCGCGGCCGCAGTGGTTCGCGCACCACGATGCAGCGCACCTTGCTACGTTGGTCGCAGCCCGTGATAGAATGGGTATGAGCAGCACGATGGAAGAGCGCATTGCCCGGCTCGAAGACTCCTACGAGCAAATTCGCGATCGCCTCAATGGGATTGATGCGCGCCTCGCTTCAATGGACCACACTATTGACGCGTTCCGCAGTCAGGTCGATCAGCGCTTCACGTGGCTTACCGGAATCGTTATCGGCACCTGGATCACGACGATCCTAACGATTCTCTTCCATCACTAGGAAGCTTATTCTAAGCGGCCCAGCAGCGAACGCGCAATGATCACTTGCTGGATCTCCGACGTTCCTTCGTAGATTTCGGTGATCTTTGCATCGCGGTAATGCCGCTCGACGGCGAACTCCGTCGTGTAGCCGTAACCGCCGTGGATTTGCAAGGCTTCGGCGGCGTGCTTTCGTGCGGCCGTCGAAGCGAACAGCTTGGCTTTGCTCGCCGCGATTCCGAAATCTCGACCGGCGTCGGCCAGCGACGCTGCCCGATAGTTGAGGAGCCGCGCGGCATCGAGATCCATCGCCATCTGCGCGAGTTTGAATGAAACGCCTTCAAATGCGCCGATCGGCTTACCGAATGCCATGCGTTCTTTCGCAAACTTCACCGACTCGTCCAAACACGCTGCGAGAATCCCAATCGACTGCGCTGCGATGCCGATGCGTCCGGCCGTCAGCGCTTTCATCGCGTTGCCGAAACCCGAGCCTTCTTCGCCGAGCAGCGCGCCGGCGCCGATTTCGACGCCGTCGAATGCCAGATCGCACGTATTGCTCGTATGGATGCCGAGTTTCTCCGTCACGCGCTCGATGGTGATGCCGGGTAGATTCGGCTCGATCAAAAAGGCGCTGACGCCGCGCGTCCCGGGGCCTCCGGTCCGGAACATTCCCATGATGAGGCCGGCATAACTACCGCTCGTGCACCACTGTTTGCGCCCGTTGAGGACGTAACCGGCGTTGCTGCGCTTGGCCGTCGCGCGCAATGCGGCGGCATCGGAGCCCGCATCGGATTCGGTTAGCGCAAATCCGGCGATCGTATCGCTCGTGGCAAGTTGCGGCAGCCATCGCTCTCTCTGTTCGGCCGTCCCGAGCCGCATAATCGCCGAACAGATCATCGAATGCACCGATACGGTGACGGCCGTGCCGGCGTCGGCGCGAGCGAGCTCTTCGATCGCGAGCGCGTACGATAGATAATCGGCACCCGCGCCGCCGTATTCTTCCGGCACCAGGATCCCCATAATCCCGGCGTCGGTCAGCGTTCGATAGAGCTCGCGCGGAAAGACGTGCTCGCGATCCCAGCGTGCGACGTGCGGCGCAATCGCGCGTTGCGCGATTTCCGCCGCCAGCGCACCAATCGCGCACTGCTCGTCGCTTAGTTCAAACTGAACCGTGCTTTGCGCCAGCAGTGATTTAATCCACGCGAATCAGAAGGGCGTCGCCCTGGCCGCCGCCCGAGCAAATCGCCGCGATGCCGAGACCGCCCCCGCGCTTGCGCAGCTGGTTGATCACGGTTGCGGCGATGCGTGCGCCCGAGGCGCCGATCGGATGACCCATCGCGACGGCACCGCCCCACGTGTTGATCAGTCCCTCTTCAATCCCGAGGCGCCGCGCCGCGGTCATCGCGACTGCGGCAAAGGCTTCGTTGATCTCCCACACCGCGATGTCGCCGTTCTGCAAACCGGTTCGATCGAGCAGCTTGCGCGCCGCCATTGCCGGAGTCAAGGCGATGTACGGCGAGTCCCATGCCACCGTCGCATGGTCGACGATCGTCGCGAGCGGCTCGTAGCCGTGCTGCGCGGCGTAGGACGCGTCGGCTACGATCATCGCGGCGGCGCCGTCGTTCACACCCGGCGCGTTACCGGCCGTAACGGTACCGTTCTTCTCGAGTGGACGCAACTTCGCCATCGTTTCGAGGCTCACGTCGCCGCGCACGGCCTCGTCCCGATCCACGACCGTATGCGGCTGGTCGCCGGTGACGAACGGCGCGTAGCTTGCATAATCCAGGGTGAACTCGGCCGACGGCTCGTGTTCCCAAACGCCGTTCGCCGCGCCGACCGCAGCCGGCACGCGCACGCGCCCTTGCTTCGGCAACTGCTCGACGACGACTTTGCCTTTGGCCTTGCTCGCCACGTTCACCGGAATGATTTCATCCGCGAAATTCCCCTTCGCGTGCGCTTCGCCGGCACGGCGATGGCTTTCGTACGCGAAGCGATCTTGCTCTTCACGCGTCAATCCAAGCTCGGAAGCAACCTTGCTTCCCTGCGTCGCCATCGTCATCGGGAAATATTGATCCCAAAGGCCGTCGTAAACCATCGCATCGACGAGCGAGCCGTCACCGAAGCGGTAGCCCCAACGCGCGTCCTTCAACAGGTACGGCGCGTTCGACATCGACTCCATCCCGCCGGCCGCGACGACGGAGTTGGCGCCAGCATTGATCGAGCGCATCGCATTGACGATCGCGAGCAGCCCGGAGGCGCACACTTTGTTCACGGTGTCCGCGGTCACCGTCTTCGCGAGCCCGGCTTTGAAAACGACTTGGCGCGCCGGATTCTGTCCGACGCCCGCCTGCAGAACCTCACCGAACGTCACGTGCTCGATTTCGCTGGGGTCGATCTTCGAGCGTTCGATCGCGCCGGTCAGCGCAACGGCGCCGAGCGTCGTGGCGGTGAGCGGAGCGAGCGCTCCCCCGAGCCTGCCGAACGGCGTGCGAGCCATGCCGATTACAACGGCCTTGGAATCCATCTCACTCATGCCCGCCAAGTTCGACTAGGCTGCAAAAACGCCTCGGCGCCCTCTCAGTGCTGTACCGGGATGGGGCAATTGTCGCACTCGAACTGGATCGTTACATGTGTGATCCCGAAATGGGATTTGACACACTCGTCGATGTCGCGCAGGACTTCGGCGGCTTCGCTCAACCGGCGGTCGTCGAGCAGCACGTGCGCCGAGAGCGCGTGCGCGCCGCTTGCGATCGACCAGATGTGTAAATCGTGCACGCCGACGACCCCCGGGATTCTGCCGATGTGAGTCGTGAGGTCGCCAGTAATGACGTCGCTCGGGACGCTCTCGAGCAGCACGTTCGTGGCGTCGCGAAGGACACGCACGACGCCGACGACGATGATCGCGGCGACGAAGAGCGAGAGCAGCGGATCGATCCAAGCGAGATGCGTTAGGCCGATGATGATACCGCCGAGAATGACCGCAGCGCCGCCGAGCGCGTCGCCGAAGACGTGAAAGAGGACGGCGCGGACGTTGAGATCGGTCTTTCCGCTCGAACGCAACGACAGACCGACGCCGGCATTCACGATCAGGCCGATCGCCGCGACGCCGGTCATCAGTCCGGCCGAAGGCTCGACCGGCGCGGAAAACCGGCGCGCCGCTTCGTAGACTATCGCAATGGTCGCGACTAGCAAGAGCGTGCCGTTGACCAGCGCGCCGAGCACTTCGATTCTGCCGTAACCGAACGTGCGGCGCGGATCCGCCGGACGCGCGGCCCCGATCGCTGCAACGAGCGCCAAGCCCAGCGCCAGCACGTCGGTGCAGACGTGAACGGCGTCGCTGAGCAGCGCGAGGCTGTGCGAGACGGTACCGCCCCAAAATTCGAAGAGCGCGACCGCCGCCGTTGCGACGAGCGCAACGCCGAGCCGCCGGCGGATCGCCATCGTATTTAGGAGCGGCGCGCGCGCAAAACCAGCGCGGCGAGCATCGCAGCGAAGGTCGCAAAGGTCTTGCTCTCAGCCGCAATTAGCACGTCTGGATCCCAGCCTGCCCTGAGCGGAGTCGAAGGGCCGTCGCCTTCGGCCGGCGGCTCCAGCTTCGGAATGACCCGCGGCACGCGCTCGCAATAGCGCTCGAACGCTTCCCCGAATTGCGCTTGCAAGAAGGCTTCTTCGTGCGGAACGATCGCCGCATAGACGGCTGCCATCGCAGCCAACGAACCCAAGACCAGCGCTCGGCGCGCGGCTTTGGAGTTCTTACCGGTGAACGCGATCGCGAAGCCCGCTGCGGTGATGAAGTTTCCGAGGTAGAGCGGGTTGCGTACGTACGCGTAGGGACCAGCGGTGACGAGTTTAGGCGCGGTGACGGCGTCGTTGCGGGTCGTTACGCCGGAGTATCCGACCGCCCAGCACCGCAGCAGCTCGCCCGCGACCGCGAGCGGCACTCCCGTCGCGATGCTGCGCGCGCTCGGGCGTCCCCAGATCGCAAGGATCGCAGCCGGAAGGCTCAACAGCAGCCCGCGATTCTTAAAGATGAAGGCTTGCAACGTCATCCCTGTGCACCGCTTGGGACCGCCCGTCGTGCGTGCTCGTAAACGTCACGAAGCGAGCGACTCAGCGCAATTTTTGGCTCCCAGCCGGTGAGCGCGCGGATCTTGGAGGGATCGCCGACGGAGAGCGGTGAGTCGGAGCCGCGTGCGCGCTGCGGATCCTCGCGAACCTCAACCGGTACGTGCGCGATGGTAATGAGCTCGCGCAAAACGTCGCGAATCGTCACGGCCGTTCCGCTGCAGACGTTGTAGATTTCGCCGGATTCGCCATCACGGGCGAGCGCACCGTAGGCGTTGACGGCGTCCCGAACGTCCAGAAAATCGCGCGCAGCGCGGAGATTGCCGACCAAGAGTTGCGGCGGACCGCCGCCCGCGATCCGCGCGAGCTGGGCAGCAAACGAAGGGACGGCGAACTGCTCGCTCTGCCCCGGTCCAATCAAGTTGAAAGTGCGAGCGATCACGACGTCAAGCCCGAAGCTGCGCGACTCCCCCAAGAGGATAGCCTCGGCCGCGGCTTTGCTCGCACCGTACGGATTGACCGGCCGAAGATCGAGGGTTTCGCGCAGCGGGTAGTCGTTCTCAGCACGCGCGCCGTAGACTTCGGCGGAGCTTGCGAAGACGATGCGTGGCCGCGGCTCGCAGGCGTAATCGCGCACCGCTTGTGCGACCCGTGCCGTTCCCATCGTGTTCGCGTCGTAGGTTTCCATCGGCGTACGGACCGACGCCGGAACGAAGGTCTGTGCGGCCAAGTGGAAGATTACCGTCGGGCGATAGGTTTCCAGCGCATACCGGATTGTTTGAATGTCTGCAAGATCGATGACGCAATCGTGCTCGTATTCGTCGTGCGGACCGCCGCAGTGAGTAACGTCGGCACCCTCGCGGCGTAAGGCACTTACGAGATATCGGCCAACGAAACCGCTGGCGCCGGTTACGAGCGCTCGCATCGTTTGATATCGGACTCGACCATCATCGCAACGAGCTCTTCGAAGCTCACCTCGGGCTCCCAGCCCAGCTTTTGCTTGGCCTTGCGGGCGTCACCGATGAGCCGGTCTACCTCGGCCGGCCGAACGAAGCGCGGGTCGATGACGACGTAGGGCTCGTACGAACCCAACCCTGCGGCATCGAACGCGACGCGCAGAAAATCGCGTACGCTGTGCGTCTTGCCGGTCGCAACGACGTAATCGTCGGGCTCGTTCTGCTGCAGCATTAGCCACATCGCGCGGACGTAATCGCCCGCGAATCCCCAATCGCGGTGTGCGTCGAGATTGCCGAGCCGCAGCTCTTTCGCTAACCCCAGCTTGATGCGCGCGACCCCGTCGGAGATTTTGCGCGTCACGAACTCCTTCCCGCGGCGCGAGCTCTCGTGGTTGAAGAGCATTCCGCTGGATGTAAACATCCCGTACGACTCGCGATAATTCACCGTGATCCAGTGCCCGTAAACTTTCGCGACGCCGTAGGGGCTGCGGGGATAGAATGCGGTCTTCTCGTTTTGGGGCGACTCCGGTGTGTTGCCGAACATCTCGGAGCTAGAGGCTTGGTAGAATCGAATCGCCGGATTGACGTGGCGAATCGCTTCGAGCACGCGCGTCACCCCGAGTGCGGTAAATTCTCCCGTCAGCACCGGCTGGCTCCACGACGCGGGGACAAACGACTGCGCCGCAAGGTTGTAGATCTCGTCGGGCTGGACCTCGTTGATGATTGACGTGATCGAGCTTTGATCGAGCAGATCGCCGGAGACGATCTCGAGATCGCCCACGATGTGTTCGATCCGCTCGTGAACCTCCGTGCTCGTTCGGCGCGTCATGCCGACCACGCGATACTCATTCTGGAGCAGCAGCTCGGCGAGATACGAGCCGTCTTGGCCGGTGATCCCGGTAATCAATGCAGTTTTTTTCAAGTGAACTCGTTAACCTAACGCGCCGCGTCGCGGATGCGCTGCGCGAGCGTCACCGCGATGAAAGCCGCCACTTCGCTGGGAAGCGTGCCCCGCCCAAAACCCGCATCGTAACCGAGTTCGCTCGCTAACCGATTGCTAACGCGGGGACCACCGCAGATCAATACGACGCGGTCGCGCACTCCTTCCGCTTCGAGAAGCTCGCTCAGCGCCGTGAAGTTTTTCACGTCGCTGCCCTTTTGTGTAACGACCTGCGAGGCCAGCAACGCATCGATCCGGCGCTCCTTGGTGAATCGAACGAGCTCTTCGATGGCGACCTGGCTGCCGAGGTTGAATGCTTCGAACATATGGTATCGCTCGAGCCCGTAATCGCCTTTGTATCCCTTCATGTTCAGGATGGCGTCGATGCCGACCGTGTGCGCGTCTGTGCCGATGCAGGCACCGGCAACGCGAACCTTCCGGCCGATCCGCTCGGCGACGAATGCATCGATCTCCTCCATCGTCATCGCGTGTCCGCGAACCGCCGAAGCGGCAATATGATCGACGTCCACGCTCTGCGGCGTCGTGGCGTAGAGTACGAAGAACGAAAATCCCGAGGCGATGCGGCGGCCGTCTACGACGTGCACGTCGCGCAACCCCATCTTCGTTGCGAGTTGCCGCGCCGCTTCGTCGGCGGCCTCGCTCCATTCGATCGGCAATGTAAACGAGAGCTGAACTTTGCCGTCGTCCTGGGTGTCGCCGTACGGTTTGACGAGCGTCATGTTTCCGCTCCGCTCAGGGCAGCCTTGAATTTGAGGGCATCTTCGAATGGATTGAAGTAATCGGAACCGCGAGCGAAAACGCCGTCGAAACCGCGCCCGCCTTCCGGCGTACGCGAAACGTCGGCGAAGGTCGCCGCCTCGATTGCCTTCATCAGCCCCATTGCCGCGACGCGTTCCAACAACGCCTCGCACTCGCTCAAGACCGCATGCGCGCGTTGCTCGATCGCGCCGCCGGGCCGCAGCACGATCTCCTCGCCGAAGTGACGCGCCGTGTTCATGATGTACCGCGCGTTTTCGAGCGAGAGCACCCGATCGCCCAAAAACGGCGTGTGGATGGCTTCGGTGAGGATGCCGCAGAGATGAATACTCTGACCTGTCATCACGGAGGTGAGATTGAACATCGCGTCGATCAGATGCCCTTTGAAGACGTCGCCGGTCATGTGCTTGGTCGGCGGCATATACTTCAGCGGCGCGTCCGGGAAGATTTCGCGCGCGAGTTGCGCCTGCGCGACCTGATAGAGAAAGCCGTCTTCGCGATCCGGATCGATCTCATAGGCATCGCCTAACCCGATCTGACGGTCCGGCAGTCCCGCACGGTGCGCGAACTCTTCGTTGATAAACTGCGACGCTAAGACCGCCGGCGCCTGATCGACCGCATCGGCGGTCGTCAAGTAGTTGTCTTCGCCGGTGTTGATGATGATGCCCGAATACGCGTTGAGCATCCGGCTGAAATGCTGATCGACGAAGGTGCGTTTCATATTGATGTCGCGGAAAAGAATGCCGTACATCGAATCGTTCAGCAGCATGTCGAGACGTTCGAACGCCGCCATAACGGCGATCTCAGGCATGC
>DASXGO010000497.1:0-5990 GCA_036489055.1 Candidatus Cybelea sp.
GCTTGATGGACGCGCTAGAGAAGTATGACGGCTCTCGGGCGGTCAAATTCGAGACGTACGCGATAACGCGGATTAACGGTGCGATTCTCGACGCGTTGCGCTCCCTTGACTGGGTTCCGCGTACGGTGCGCCAGCGCGCGCGTGCTCTCAACCACGCGCACGAGCATTTAGAGTGCCAGCTGGGCCGCGAGCCTACGGATGCGGAGCTTGCCGCGCAGATGCAAGTGTCGCTGAAAGAACTCGACCGCGTCAGGCAACGCGCGCGCGGAACCAACGTGGTGTCGCTGGAAGAGCCGATTGCGGGCAGCGAGGAAAGCGAAATCTATGTAGGCGACACCCTCGAGGACGCCGAGAGCGACGTGATGGGCGAGATCGAGCGCATCGAGCTGCATGACGAACTCGTCAGCGCCGTCGATTCGCTCCCGTCGCAAGAGCGTACGGTGATTCAACGATATTATTTCCAAGGCGAAACACTCAAGCAGATCAAAGCAGTGCTCGGCGTATCAGAATCGCGCGTCTCACAAATTCACGCCTCGGGGGTCGGCCGGCTTCGTAAGATCATGCGCCCGAGCCCGTCATAGCGTCAGGTCTCGCCATGAAAGTACTCCAGCTGCGGATGCGCGGCCACCATAATCGAGCTGCGGCCGTCGAGCGGCGCGGGCAGATCCACAAGCAGCTTGTCGGAGTCGGGATAGTAACACGACTCGAACTCTTCAGTGCGCGCGAGGAGGAGAACCGTCGCGGGCGCATCGCTGTCGTTGATCAGCTGATGTGTTCCGCTCTCGCCGACCGGCAACGCGACGAAGTCGCCCTTGCGGCAGCGGATCGTCCCCGACAACATCCGCACGCTTGGCGCGCCGTCGAGGACGAAGAAGAGTTCTTCTTCGCGCGCGTGTCCGTGCAACGGGCAGAAGCGGTGTCCCGGCGGTAGCGTGCTGACGCGATAGCCGAGGCCCCGCGCACCGATCGCCCAACCGACCTCGGCGTCGAGGCAGGCGTATCGCGAGGGCTGCCCCGAGCGCTCCGCGTTCTCATCGCGTTCGTCGCGAAAATCGAGTTCGTCCACGTTGATTCGGTGCACGTCGGCCCCCGCTTTCGCATAAAGCAGCCGATAGAGCTGACTATACGCGCCGGCGTAGAGCGATTGTCCCCGGCTCAGAAGCAACCGCTCGGGATTGACGCTCAAGATGCGCCGTAATCCAAGCGCTGCCTTTCTCGCGTCCGCATACTGGTCGTCGGCTGCTATCGAAAGCGCGCCGGCGGGAGCGCCGAGCAGCGAGTCACCGGCGACCACGGTTTGTTTCGCAGGAAAATGCAGCACGAACTCTTGCTCGCGGCGCTGATCGCGCAACGGTATCGCGATCAAGCCCCGTGCGTCCAGCTCATGATGATCGCCGGGCTCGATAACCGCCGCGCCGAAACGCGCGGCTGCCGCTCCGGCAGCGGCTTCGCGTCCGTGCGTCAGCAGCACGACCGTCGGGGCTCCGCCGAGGCGCGTGATTTGCTCGATCGTTGCGTCGTCGTAGGGCAACGGGTCGACGAGAACGTTGCCGCTCTCGTCAACGAAGAGATGGCTATTCTGGATAAGATCCTCGCCCGGCTGCGTTACCGAATAGCCGTAGGCGTTTGGAATTTCAAGCGCATAAAACATGCCACCCGTCTTTCGGGCCCGGGCTATCAATAGCTTTCGGAAAGCTTAAGGCCGCGCGACTCCTTGCGCACGAGAAAACCGATCGCCGCGAGAATAAAAACTGAGGCGAGCACGAACGCCGCGACGAGCGCCATGGATGCTCCATAATTCGGAGCACCGCTAGGAAGCGGCATCTTCGTCGCGAGCACCGCCTCGAGTTGTGCGACGCCGGCCGCAATGAGATTGCCGAGCTGATAGGTGAATCCCGGAAAGGTTCCGCGCACGTCGGCCGGTGAGAGCTCATTGAGATGCGCGGGAATGACGCCCCAGCATCCCTGCACCGCGATCTGCATCACGAATACGCCTAATGCGAGCATCGGCTTCGTTTGGCTAAAGACCCAGAGCGGTATCACCATCGCGCCGAAGATGCAGCAGAACATGACGATGACGCGGCGCCCGAATCGCTCGGAAAGCGTGCCGAAGAAGATGGAGCCGAGGATTGCGCCGACTGCGCCGACGATCGCAAGCAGCGAGGTCGCACCCTGAGCAAAGCCGTGCTGCTTCTGAAGGAAGGTCGCGTACAGATCTTGAGTGCCGTGCGATAACGCGTTCAGTCCGGCCATGAACGCGATGGCGTAAATGAAGAGTGGCCAATGGGCGAGGATCGATTTGAGCAAGAAGCTCGGCGAGGCGGAGATGCGCTGCGCCTGTCCGGCGAGCCACGCCGGCGATTCGGGGACGCCCGAACGGATATAGAAGATCAACAGCGCCGGCAACGCGCCGATGACGAAGAGGGCGCGCCAGTCCCAGTGCGTGAAAGTGAAGACGAAATAATAGACCGCGGCTGCGAGCAGAAATCCCCACATGTAGCCGCTTTGCAGCATGCCGCCGACGAGCCCGCGCCGCTCCGGCGGGAGCGATTCCATGGTGAGGGCCGCGCCGAGGCCCCATTCGCCGCCCATCGCGACGCCGTAGAACGCGCGAAGAACGAGAAACGTCGTGAAGTTCGGCGAGAACGCCGTGAGCAGCTGAATGACCGAATAGAATCCGATATCGATCATCAGCGGAATGCGCCGGCCGTAGCGGTCGCCAAGCCACCCGAATATCAGCGCACCGATCGGGCGGCACATGAGCGTGACCGTCAGCGCGAAGGTGACCTCGGCGACGGTCTTATCGAAGGTCGTCGCGATGCGCGTGATAACGAACGTGAGCAGCAGAAAGTCAAACGCGTCGAGCATCCATCCGAGGAAGGATGCGGCGAACGTTCGGCGCGCGGCTGCGGTCACGGTGTCGCCCCTTCGCCCTTCGAGACGCGCGCTCCGCGCGCTCCTCAGGGTGACACGGGACTACGGTGAGCTAGTCGGTGAGGCGGTGGGCGACGGAGTTGGGGAGGGCGTCGGGGTCGTACCCGGCGGAACTTGCGCGCTGTAGAGCGCCAGCAGCCAGACTTGCGTGTGGCGTACCATTACCTTCGGCACGTTGAACGCAAACTGTATCACGTTTGCCGACGGTGTCGTGTACTTTTGATAGTTGCTGCCGAGGATGAACTGATCGACCCGCTTGCCGCGCAGCGTCGTTTCGTAGAAGAGCTGCAGGGCAAAGACCCGGCCCGTATACTGCATCGCCGGAAGCGTGTATTGAACGGTCGAACCGCCGTTGAGCGCGAAGTCCATGTTGCTCTGCAGCCGAATCGCGACCAGCGGCGTGATATGCATGAACGACGGATTTGGATTGTTCATGCTCGGCACGTCTTTGGGCAACGGTTCCATTTGCAGCGTGAGCATGCCGGCGGGCGTCGGAGTCGGCGACGCGCTGTCCGAGTCGTCGCTATTGTCGTCGTCTGACGAGGACGGCGTCGGGCTCGGCGTCGGACTCGCGGTCGGCGAAGCGGTGGCCTTCGAGTTTGGATCGGGCGTCGGAATGTTGAAGGCGACGTTGCACGCAAACGCTTGCGAATAAACCTGAACTGCCGGGCATTTCATACCGCTGGGGCCCTGGGCAATCGCGTACTGCGCTTCATTGGGGGCGAGCGTTGCGCCGGGATTGGCGAGCTGCTCCTGGCCGTTGGCCCCGACGTTCGGTCCGGCAAGCTGCCCATTTTGGGATCCCATTCCGCCGACGCCGCCGATGCCGTTGTTCATCGAACCCGGTTGTGAAACCGGTGGCTCCATTCCGCCGCCGCCCATACCGCTATCTAATCCACTCATGCCTTGGCACGAACCGAGAATAAGCGCAAGTGCCGCGAATATAACGCGGGCATCAAACTTCACTATTGTTTCGCCTCAACCGTTCTACGTAATTGGTCGACGAACGTCTCTACCGGAACCGTTCGCTTCTCGTCGACACCGCGCTGATTAACGTTCACTGTACCGTCCAAAACCTCTTGTTTGCCCGTGACTAAAATGTACGGCACCTTTTGGGTCTTCCAATGCCGGATCTTGTACCCGAGCTTCTCGTTGCTTTCGTCGAGCGCAACGCGGAAGCCCGCTCCCTCCAGCCGTGCCGTTACCTCTCTAGCGTATGCGTTTTGTTCCTGGGAAATCGCTGTGACGACGACCTGAATCGGCGCCAACCAAGCGGGGAACGCCCCTCCATAGTGCTCGATGAGTATGCCAAAGAAACGTTCGAGCGAGCCCGCAAGTGCCCGATGGATCATGACCGGGCGATGATCTTGACTGTCCGAGCCGCGATATTTCAGGCCAAAGCGAGCCGGCAGAACGAAATCCACCTGGACCGTGCCGAGCTGCCAAGAGCGGCCGAGCGCGTCGCGGACGTTGATGTCGAGCTTGGGTCCGTAAAAGGCGCCGCCCCCGTCGTCGATATCGTATGGCAGTTCGTAGCGCTCGAGCGCTTTCCGTATGGCAGTTTCGGCAATCTCATCGGTCTCCGTTCGGTCTTTTTCGGCGCGGCGCGAAAGCACGTACTGCATCTCGGCGAACCCGAAAGCATTCATGAGCCGGCGCGCTTCATCGAGCGTCAGTTCGAACTCGCCTTGCAGTTGCTTCGGCATGCAGAAGAGGTGTGCGTCGTCTTGCGTAAATCCGCGCACGCGGTTGAGGCCGTGTAAGACGCCGGAGCGTTCGAACCGATAGACCGTTCCGAACTCCGAGTAACGAATCGGCAGATCGCGGTAACTGCGCAGGCGACTTTCGTAGATGAGAATGTGGCCCGGGCAGTTCATCGGCTTGAGACGGAATCGTTGCCCTTCGACTTCGATCGAGCCGAACATGTTCTCGCCGAAGTTTTCCAGGTGACCGGAGATTTCGTAGAGACGCTCGCTGACTACGTGCGGCGTAACGACCGGCTGATAGCCGCGTTCGTGCAAACCTTCGCGGATGAAGTTCTCGATGATGCCGCGCACGATGGCACCGTTGGGGTGCCAGAAGACGAGGCCGCCTCCGGCCTGCTCTTCGATCGAGTAGAGATCGAGCTCGGCGCCGAGCTTGCGGTGATCGCGTGCTTGCGCTTCTTCCAGACGAGCAAGATATGCCGCGAGCTCCGCGCGATCGTACCACGCCGTACCGTAGATGCGCTGCAGCATCGGATTGTGCTCGTCACCGCGCCAGTAGGCGCCTGCGACGCTCATCAACTTGAACGCGCGGATCGCGCCGGTCGAATCGGCGTGTCCTCCCCGGCACAGATCCGTGAAATCCCCGATCGTGTAAAGCGTAATCGGCTCCGCATCGGGGATCTCGCGGGCGATTTCGACTTTATAGGGGTTGCCGGCGAAGGCGTCGATGGCTTCCTGACGGGTGACGACCCGACCCGTCATCGGATAGTCGGCCGCCACGATTTCCGCCATCCGGCTCTCGAGGCGCCCCAGGTCCTCGGACGTGAACGGCGCTGCCCGGTCGAAATCGTAGTAGAAGCCGTTCTCGATCGCCGGGCCGATGGTTGGCTTGGCTTCCGGGAAGAGGTCTTGGACGGCGTAGGCGAGCACGTGCGCAGCCGTATGCCGCAGCTCGGGAAGCGAAGGACGTCGATCGTCAATAGCGGCGTCGGACATGGTGGCGCTCCTTCGACCCCCGCAGTGGGATATCTCTTCGCTGGGCAGCCTCGTCAAAAAAGGGGAGAGCCGGATTATCCGGCCTTAACATAGCGTTAATCGGGCTGGCTTTAAACTAGAGCGTACCTACGTCAATTTGAGGAGTGTTGCGTGAGAGGATCGCTCGTTCGGTGCCTTACCGTTGCGGCCGTTGCGGCTGCGCTGACCCTTCCGGCCGCGGCTGCGACGCAGCTGACCGGGGCGGGATCGAGCTTCGACTTCCCCTTCTTTTCGAAAGCTTTCTACATCTATAATCAGAAGAACCCCGACGTTACGGTCAACTATCAGTCGATCGGGAGCGGTGGCGGCATTCAG
>DASXGO010000002.1:0-5572 GCA_036489055.1 Candidatus Cybelea sp.
GCGGCGAGAACGTCGGGATTCGGCGCAAGCTGCACGGAGATGCCTTCGCCGGTCTTATGCAGCTTCGATGCCGACGCGTGCGCCGGGCGCCAATCCGCGACGGCGGCGGTTGCAATGATGAGATCGGCACCGACGGCGTGCCTCAATGCGGCGTCGTATAGCTCTTGGGCCGTGTTCACGCGCACGACGTCCACGCCAGCAGGAGGCTCCAGCAGCGTCGGCCCGAGCAGCAACGATACGGCGGCACCGCGTCGCGCCGCCTCGGCCGCGAGCGCGAGCCCGGTAGCGCCCGTCGATGCGTTGCTCAAGAAGCGCACCGGATCGAACGGCTCGCGAGTCGGACCGCCGGTAATTGCAACCCGCTTGCCCCGAAGGCTCTGCGTTCGCCCGAGCGCGCGCTGCAGCGCCTCGATGAGCCGCTCCTCCGCCGCCAAGCGGCCCATGCCGCGCTCGCGCTCGGCGAGAAATCCGAGTTCCGGATCGACGAACTCATACTCTCGCGCTCGCAATGCCGCGATATTCGCTTGGGTCACGGGGTCGGCGTACATCGCATCGTTCATCGCCGGAGCGAGCAGGCGCGGTATGCGCGCCGCTAAGAGCGCGGTCGTCAGCAGATCGTCGGCGATGCCTGCCGCAAGCTTTGCGATCAGATTTGCCGTCGCGGGCGCGACGAGTGCGACGTCCGCTTCACGGATCAAACGAATGTGCGGAATTCGCTCGGGCGCATCCCACAACGAGGTATAGACCGGGCGCGCAGTTAGCGACGAAAAAGTCAGCGGCGTAATGAAGCGCTCGGCCTCGGCCGTCAGTACGACGTCGACGGTTGCGCCGCGCTGTACGAGCGTGCTGGTAAGCGCGGCCGCTTTGTATGCTGCAATCCCCCCGCTGACGCCCAGAAATATGCGCGCGCCGTTCATTTTGCAATCCATAGGTTATCGATGAGCCGGGTCGTTCCGAAGCGCGCCGCGCCGATGACGAATGCAGGTGCGACGAGCCGCTCCGCCGGCGCGAACGTCGTGCCGTCAACCACGTCCAGATACTCGAGTTTCGCCGATGCGCTCAGCGTAGCCGTTCCCATCGCGATCGCATCGCTTTTGTTTCGCCCTGCATCCAATGCATCGCGGACGGCTAGCAGCGCAGCATGAAGCGTCGGCGCCTGCGCGCGCTGCTCCGCGTCGAGATAGGCATTTCGGCTGGAGAGCGCCAGACCGTCGCGCTCGCGAACCGTCGGAACGATCTCGATCTCGACGCGAAAGTTCAGATCGGCGACCACGCGGCGAAGGACGATCGCCTGCTGCGCATCTTTCTGGCCGAGAAAGAGCACGTCGGGGCACACGATGTTCAGCAGCTTTGCGATCACGGTCGCGACGCCGGCGAAGTGCCCCGGACGGATCGCCCCCTCGAAAACGGTACCAATCGCCCCGGGGTCGACGGTCGTTGCGAAACCGGCTGGATACATTTCCGCGCCATCCGGCGCGAAGACCACGTCGACGCCGGCATCTTGCAGTTTTTGCCGGTCGTGTTCCGGATCGCGCGGATAGGTTGCGAGATCTTCGGAAGGCCCGAATTGCAAAGGATTGACGAAAATCGAGGCGGCAACAGCGGCGCAGCGTTCCCGGGCTCTGCGGACGAGCGCCAGATGTCCGGCGTGAAGCGCGCCCATCGTTGGAACGAATCCGAGCGGCCGCTCCGACGCTGCGAAGAGCTCGCGGGCCCCCGCAACCGTGTCGGCGACTTGCACGGTGAAATCTCGCTTGCGCCCGGTAGCCGCTAGGCGCGCGTCACGCGCAGGACGGTGCGGCCGACGACAAAGGGAGTGCCGACCGGCAGCGGCACTTCGCCGACCACCGGCTTCCCGCCGAGGCGCGTTCCGTTTCGGCTGCGCAAATCGACGAGCCGGATGGAGCGACCGTCACTCTGGAGGCGGGCGTGAGCGCGGGAAACGTATCGATCGAGCGCCAGGCAGGCTTGCGCAAGCGCATCGTCGCGGCCGATCGTGATCTCGCGCTCGAACGGCCAGGTCTTGCCGTCGAGCGGCCCGCTAAGCACTTCGAGCAGGTACATGGCCGCCAGCCCTTTCTCTAGGTGCTCCTGGCCCCTCCTGGCGGCTATCCCCGCCCCGGCAGCCTAACAAAACGAGCCGAGTAGGCCGATTACTAAGATTACGGATGAAAGAGCGAATCGACGAGCTGCTCGAGCTCATCGAGGCAGAGCCCGAGCATCTTCAGGCGGCCGAGCTCATCAACGCGCAGGCCGTCATCGAAAGCCTCATCGGCAAGACGGTGTCGGCAGCGGTTGTGGACGACCGCCGCGTTGCGGTGACGACCTCGGACGGCGGCCGTTATTACTTCTACGGATTCCTCGGCTTCCAAAAATTAGCTTAAGGCTTCACGGCGCGCAGGCGCGTGCCGCGAAGAGGGCGCCCAGATACGCATGGGCCGCGGTCAGCCCGCCCTGTACGTAGACTTCAAACGGGGGCCGCAGCGGCGCGTCGCACGAGAGCTCGATCGTTGCGCCGGTGATGAAGGCTCCTGACGACATCAGCACGGGCTCGGCGTAGCCTGGCACTTCGCCCGGTTCCGGACGAAACCGTGCGTTGAGCGGCATCGCGGCCTGCAATCCGGCAGCGAAACGGCGCAGCGACTCTCCCGATCCCAGCCGAATCGCTTGAACGATGTCGGTGCGCGTTTGGCCGCACTTGGGATCCACTCCATAACCGAGCAGTTCAAAGAGCGCTGCGAAAAAGTCGAGCCCGCGCAGCGATTCTTCGATAACGAGCGGCGCGAGAAAGAGTCCATGAAAGAGGGCGCGGCCGAAACCGAGCGTCGGTCCGACGCGATCGCTCAAGCCCGGAGCGTAGATGCGCGCGGCGACGCGTTCGACGAGATCCGCACGGCCCGCGACGTACGCGCCCGCCGGCGCAATTGAACCGCCGAGATTCTTGATGAGCGAACCCATCACCAAGTCGGCGCCGGCGTGCGAAGGCTCGCGCTCCTCGACGAGCTCGCCGTAGCAGTTGTCCACGAGCACGTCCGCACTGGGCGCGGCGTGCTTGACGGCCGCGATCGCGCGTTCGCATTCCGCGATCGAAAGCGAGCGGCGCGGCGCGTAACCGCGCGAACGCTGAATGAACACCGTCGCGTCATGCAGCTCCGCCAGCGCACGCTGGACCGCGGCGAGATCGATACCGCCGTCGTCGCCAAGCGCGATCTCGCGGTAGCGGAGACCGTCGCGGATGAGCGCGTGCGGTGCATCGCATATCGCATTGCGCAACGTATCGTATGGCGGGCCGGAGATCGCGAGCACCGTTCGGGGCGGCGGCGTGCATGCCGCAATCGCCGCGACGATCGCATGCGTACCGCTGACGATCGAGATCCGTGCCAGCGCACGTTGCGCGCCGAGTACGCGAGCAAGCAGCGATTCGTAACGCGCGCGCGCGGCGTCGTCGTAGCCGTATCCGATCGTGCCGCCCAGATCGCTCTCGACGAGTCCTTCTTCGAGGAACGCCTGAAGTACGTTGACGTGCACGCGACGCTGCGGTTCGTACGATAGGCTCGCGGCACGCGCGTACGCCTCGATTGCGGCGTCGCGAACCCGCTCGCCGATTCCAAACCGATCGCACAACGCCTCGATCATCTTGCTCCCATGTGTCGCTCGTATGCCCGCACGAACGGATACCAGATAACCGTCGCGACCGCGATATTGAAGGAAACGAGCGCGAGCGCCCGCAGATCCTGCGTTGCGAGATAGGTCGAGACGAACGTCGGCACCGACGACGGCACGTAAAACGCGGCGCGTGCGACGAAGCCCATGGCGACCGCGAAGTACGTCACCGTCGCGAGCACCAGCGGCGCCCCGACGAATGGCACGACGAGATGCGGATTGAAGACGATCGGCGCAGCAAAGAGCAGCGGCTCGTTGATATTGAAGAGCGCCGGCACGATCGTCGCACGGCCGACCCGGCGCAGACGCGGAACTTTCGAGATCGCCAGCAACGCCGCGAGCGGCAGCGTTGCACCTGCGCCGCCGGGAAAGACGAAGAGAAAGAGCGAGACGACGACGACGTAGGGGAGTGCCGCGTGCTGCGTATAGGCATGCGTGTTCTGCATCTGCATTGTTAGGTAGACGGGCGTGACGATCGCCGCCAGCATCGCCGGGCCGTGAACGCCCGCCGTCCATAGCAGCGTCTCGATTGCGACGATGACCATCAGCGCCAGATAGGTGTCTCCAAGTCGCGCGATCGGCGCAAGCGACGCCGTGATGGCCGCCGGCAGCGAGATGTGCAGCGCGGCGAGGGCTGCGAACGTCGCAATACCGAGCAGCGCACCGAGATAATCAGCTGCGGGCGCCGGCGTTACCCGGCGCGACGCGGCGATCCACGCCGCCGTCACGGCGCAGGAAAGAAGCGCGATGAAGAGGCCCGATGGTCCGAAGGCTCGCAGATACGCGATCGGATCGCCCGCGATCGGTCGCGGCAGCGAGAGAACGAACCCGCTCACGCTACCCAAGAGTAGCGGTAAAAGGCGGTATCCGGCAGCGGCCGCAAGCCGGACCGGAAGCACGACGACCAGCGCACCCGCCATCACGCCGAAGGCCGGGAGCAGCGCCGATGCCAGCCGCAATCCCAGCGGCTCCGCTTTCGCAAAACCGGCATGGAACTCGATGCCAAGGACGACGGCGAACGCACCGGCCAATCCGATGAAGCTCCACGGCAACGCGTCGCGCACCGCAACGACAAACGGAAACTCGCCGAGCCGGCGCATCGCCGGCGCGACGCGTGACTCGAACGCTAAGAAGAGCGTAGAGGCTTTAGAGCCGGCGGACGACGGCCTCGACGCGACCGACGATCTCGACATCGCTCGCGTAGATTGGCGCCATCGCGCGATTCTCCGGCTGCAGCCGTACGCGCCCGGGCTCGCGATAGAAGCGTTTCACCGTCGCCTCACCGTCGATCATCGCCACGACGATCTCGCCGTTCTCCGCAGTGCGCTGGGGTCGAACGAGGATGAGATCTCCGTCCACAATGGCAGCATCGACCATCGAGTCGCCTTGCACGCGCAGCATGAACGCTTCCGACGCGCGCGGCACGAACTCGGGTGAGAAAACAAACTCGCCTTCAATATCTTCCTGCGCGGTGATGGGCACGCCGGCCGCGACCCGGCCAAGGACCGGCACCACGACGACGTCGGGGCCCGGCGGCAGGCTGCCCGAGCGCAGCGCCCGCGGCTTCGTGGGATCGCGCGAGATCAGCCCGCGCTTCTCGAGGGCTTTGAGGTGGGCGTGAATCGTCGAGGATGAGGAAAGACCGACCCGCTCGCCGATCTCGCGGACGGATGGCGGGTAGCCGTGTTCGTAGGTAAAGGCCCGGATGACGTCCAGAATGCGCCGCTGCCGCTCCGTGGCCGGTTTCTCCATCGTCTCTTTGCGCATACTCCTCCAGCCGGAATGCCAACCATGTGGCACTCGGCACGGGTATAAACCTATCACAAATCCCCCGCCAAGGCAAACATACGTTCGAAGCGCCTTGACACCCAAAGGCGGGTACATGCTAAAATATAGGGGACGAACAGGC
>DASXGO010000005.1:0-4477 GCA_036489055.1 Candidatus Cybelea sp.
CGGCGGAACCGTCAAAGAAGTTGCAGCGCGCGCCATTGCGGAGCTCGAATCGCGCAGCGCACTGCGGCGCGAGCACGGCCACATTCGCTATCTCGACCGCGAAGTGTTGCTGGAACTCATCCAGGACGTAAGCTAGACCCTTCGACTCCGCTCAGGGTTAAAGAGGAAAATCCTGTGTAGGGGTGGAGCGCCGGGGGCAACTCGACGGAGCCGTCGGTTCGCTGGAAGTTTTCGAGGATCGCGATCAGCGTGCGCCCGATCGCGAGGCCGGAGCCGTTGAGCGTGTGCACGAGCTCCGGTTTTCCGCCGGTGTCGCGACGAAAACGGATCGAGGCGCGCCGTGCTTGAAAATCGGTGCAGTTTGAGCAGGAGCTAATCTCGCGATAGGTTCCGCTGCTCGGTACCCAGACTTCGATGTCGTACGTTTTTGCGGCGTTGAAACTCGTATCTCCGGCGCAGAGCGCGACGACGCGATACGGCAGTCCAAGCTCCCGCAGCAAGGCCTCCGCGTCGCCGGTGAGCGTTTCGAGCCGTTCAAACGAGTGCTCCGGAGCCGTTAGCCAAACGAGTTCGACTTTATCGAATTGATGCTGGCGCATCAACCCGCGCGTATCCTTGCCCGCCGCACCGGCTTCTTTGCGGAAGCATGACGTACCGGCGGCGTACTTAACGGGAAGCTCGGTCGATTCGAGAATCTCCCCGCTCCGAAGCGCAGTGAGCGGCACCTCCGCGGTCGGGATCATGAATAGGTCGGCGCCGGCATCGAGAAACATCGCGTCCGAGAATTTGCTCAACTGACCGGTGGACCACATCGTTTCGCGCGAAACCAGCAGCGGCGGAGCGATCTCAACGTATCCTGCGCGTGCGGCGCGATCGAGAAAGAAGCTCTCGAGCGCGCGCGCGAGTCGCGCGCCGTCGCCGCGCAGCACGGCGAAGCGGCTGCCGGAGAGCTTTGCCGCACGGCCGAAATCGAGGATGCCCAATCGTTCTCCGAGCTCCCAATGGGGCTTCGGCTCAAAACCAAGCACCGCCGGCTCGCCCCAGCGGCGGACTTCAACGTTACCGCTTTCGTCGGATCCGTCGGAGACCGAATCGTCGAGTAGATTCGGCATGTTCTCCAGCAGCGCGCGCAGCGGCGAGCTGGGATCGGAGACGGAGAGGGCGCGCGCCGTTTCTTCGAGGGTTCCGATACGTTGCGCGAGCTCTTCGAGCTGTGGCTTCACCTCGCGCGCGGCAGCCGCTTTATCCTTTGCTTCGCCGATTGTCGCGGTGAGCCGATTCTTCTCTGCCTTCGCTCGCTCGACCGCGGTGAGCGCTGAGCGGTACTCCTCGTCGTAGCGCAGAACCTCGCCGACCGGCGCAGGATCGAGCCCGCGTCGACGCAGCGAGCGTCGTACGCGGTCGGGATCGCGTCGAATCAAAGCGATGTCGAGCATGGAGAAGCGCGCCCTTATGCAGTCCGTAAATCCAGTCCTACCGGGAGAGGGATTTGCAGCGGAGCGTTTGTTGCCGCCGCGTCAGGCGATCGTGGCGTTTTTTTCGCGCGTGGCGCTCCAAACGACGCTGGCCGAGCACGTCTCGCTGGATGCCGCGCTCGGGCGCGTGCTCGCCGAATCGATCGCCGCCGACCAGGACTATCCGGCCGCGCGCCGGTCGCTGATGGACGGCTATGCCCTGCGTGCGGAAGCGACGCCCGGCGAGTTCGAAATCGCCAATGACGTTCGCATGGGCGCCGCGCCCGGCGTGGCGTTACCCGCGGGAACGGCGTCTCGGATTCCGACCGGCGGAGTTCTGCCCGACGGCGCCGATGCCGTCGTTCCCGTCGAGGATGCACCGAGCGACGGCAGACGCGTGACCGTTCCTAACCCGGTCGTTTCCGGCGAAAACGTCGTCGAGCGCGGTGCCGACATGCGTCACGGCGAGGTCGTCCTTCACGCCCATCGGCGAGTTCGTGCAGCCGAGATCGGCGTGCTTGCTACGCTTGGTATCACGCACGTGCCGGTTTATCGAAAGCCGGTCGTCGCGATTTTTTCCAGCGGCGACGAAATCGTCGAGCCGGAGGTCCGGCCGGGGATCGGTCAGATTCGGGATTCGAACCGATACGCCGTCGCGGCGTCGTTGCGCGCGATGGGCACGAACCCACGGCACTACCCGACACTGCGCGACGAAGCCCCGGAGTTCGAAGCTGCGCTCGGTGCTGCATTGCGCGAATGCGACGCAGTCGTCGTCACCGGGGGGTCGTCGGTCGGCGAACGCGACCGCCTTCCGCGCGCGGTCGCCGCCATCGCGAATCCCGGCATCATCGTTCACGGCTTGCGCATCAAGCCCGGAAAACCGACGCTTCTGGCTTGCGACGGCGCCAAGCCAATCGTCGGATTGCCGGGCAATCCGGCCTCTGCCTTGCTTGTGTTGGAAGCGGTCGCCGCGCCGATCTTTGCGGCGCTTTGTGGTGCACCGGTCGTGCCGGCAACGCTGCACGCGCGACTTGCGGAGACGGCGCGCAGTCGCGCCGGTTGGACGTGGCACATTCCGGTACGACTGCACGAAGACGGCAGCGTTCCGTCCGCGTATCCCCTAACCGTGCGTTCGTACTCGGTAAGTCTCGCCGCGCGCGCCGACGGATATATCGTAATGGAAGAGCGCGACGAAGCTTGGCCGGCGGGAACGCCGGTGACGGTCGTACGCTTTCTCGAGGCTTACGGCGCGTGATTCGTCCGGCTCCCGCGATCGAGGCGATACCGCAGACGACTCCGTTTATCGGCCCAGAGCAGCTCATGCGCGAGACGAATCAGCGCCGGCTGGTGCGGCTCGGCGCGAACGAGAGCGCGTTCGGGCCGTCACCGAAGGCCGTCGCGGCGATGGCGTCAGAGCTGCCGCGGCTCTCGTGGTACGGCGACCCCGAATCCTTCGATCTGCGCGATGCGCTCGCAGAAAAACATCGCTGCGATCCTTCGCAGATCGTCGTCGGTTCGGGCATCGACGATCTCATGGGACTCGCCGTGCGCGCCTTCGTCGCGCCGGGCAGCTCGGCGTTGGCGACGATCGGAACGTATCCAACGTTTGCGTATCACGTTGCGGGCTACGGCGCGCGTCTGTTGGAGGTTCCGTATCGTTCCGACGGCACGCCCGATTGCGATGCGCTGATCGGCGTAACGCGAAGCGCGATGCCGTCGATCGTCTATCTAGCAAATCCCGACAATCCCAGCGGCCGCTTCATTTCTCGCGGCGACATCGAAGCATTCTACGAAGCCCTGCCTCACGATACGCTGCTCTTGCTCGACGAGGCGTACGCGGATTTCGTCGACGAGCGCGAGCTGCTGCCGGCGGTCTTCGAGGATCGGCTCATTCGGTTGCGGACGTTTTCGAAGGCCTACGGCATGGCCGGAGCGCGAATCGGTTACGCGCTCGCGACGCAGTCCAACGTCGCCACGTTTCAGAAGATCCGGCTTCATTATGGAATCAACCGCAACGCTCAGGTCGGAGCGCTTGCGTCGCTGCACGACGCGCAGTTCCGGGATTACGTCGTAGCCGAAACGGCGCGTGCACGTGAGGCGTATTACCGGCTCGCCGCCGAGCTGGGACGCCCCTACATCGACTCGCGGACGAACTTCGTCTGCATCGGAATGGAGAGTGCCGAGCAGGCGACGCGCGTGATGAACGAGCTCTTGCGCCGCGGCGTTTGGATCCGCAAGCCGGGCGCTCCGCCGCTCGACGCGTACGTTCGAGTCAGCGCGGGAACCCCCGCGATGCGCGATGCCTTTGCAAGCGCGCTGCGCGCGGTGCTGGCCGAGGTCGCCGTCTAATCGCATGCGCTACGCCATCGTCTCCGACATCCACGCGAACGTCGACTCGCTGCAGTGCGTGCTTTCGAGCATCGCCAGCGACGACACCCTGGTCTCTCTTGGCGACGTCGTCGGCTACGGACCGAATCCCAACGAATGCGTCGCAGCGCTGAGCGAGCGCGCGACGCACGCGGTGCTTGGCAACCACGACCTCGCCGCAGTAGAGAATTTCGGCGTCGAGAATTTCAATCCGGCGGCGCGCGCCGCAATCGGTTGGACCCAGGGCGTACTCGACGATAACTCGAGGCGCTGGCTCAACTCTTTGCCCTATGAGTTGCGCCTTCCGGACTTTCTGCTCGTGCACGGTGCGCCCGTTGACTATTTCGAATACATCCTCGATAAAGCCACGGCAGCGCGGGCTTTCGAGCGAACCGACGCGGGTATCGTCTTCATCGGGCACACGCATATCGCCGAATACTGGGACCTCGATGCCGATGGCAACGTCGGGCATCGGCACATGCAGCAGGGGGGCGAACTCGAGCTCGAAGCCGATAAGCGATACATCATCGACGTTGGGAGCGTCGGTCAGCCGCGCGACCTCAATCCGAAGGCGTGCTACGTCGAATACGATGCCGATGCGCGCCGCGTTCGATGGATTCGATATGAGTATCCGATTGAGGAGGTCCAGCGTAAGA
>DASXGO010000025.1:0-2261 GCA_036489055.1 Candidatus Cybelea sp.
CTTTGCCTTTACTCTGCAGTGCGTTCATGCTAGATACCTCATTCAAAGAAGACGACACAACTAACGCCGATGCCCTTTGAATCGCTACCGGCTTTGGCACGAAACGTAACCGTCTGAGCCATACCGCTCCAGTTTGGAAACGAGACATCGCCGATGTCACCCGAATTGAGATAAGTCCCGATGCCGCCTCCGTCGATCGCTGAGATTTCTGCCGAACCGGCACCGTTGTACGAGACCGAGACGAACTCTTGACTGAAGCTCAACGACGCGAAAGCCGTGAGTTGCGTAGGGGAGCCAAAATCGACGTCGTGCGTGTTCACGCCGCCCAAGCTGCTAAAGTCGCTCGCACCGGCGACCAGCGTCCAAAGGCGAACCTTGCGTGCGGGGTTTCCCATGAGCGGCACGCCGTTTCCGTCGAAAAGCGTGTCGTCGACGGTCAGGTCCCCGCGAACCTCGGCCCCGCTCTGTGCGCTTAGGAAGCCGTCCACGGATAGGTTTCCGGTGATCTGGCAGTCGCCGGTGATCTGGGTCCCTTTGCCGTAGTCATTTGCGAAATTGATGACGAGTTGATCTCCCCAATCGACAAGAGCGCGATTGTTGTTGTGCGAACGGCCGTCGAGACAGAAGTCTATGGCGTGACAGCGGAAGTACGTCGTGTTGACGTTGATGACACCGTTCTGAAATGCGTTGAGCTGCTGAACGACCGCAGCGCCCGTCTTTCCCTCGAGCCTCATCGTTTCGTTGCCGTTGTTGTCCAGCATTTGAAGCTGGCTCTCGGTTCCGTCGCCTCCGATCGATGCGATTCCGTTCGCAGCGTTGAGCACGATACTCGGATGTGCCGGCGTTCCGAAAGACGTCGTTTCAGCGGCCACGCTTACCGAAGAAAAATTGCCACCGCTTTCGGCGAGCAGATTTACTTGGTCGCTTTGGTGCGCGGTCACGATCTCGATGCCGCCGGCCTCTCGCGCGCGCACTTCGCCCCACTCCGAGCTCTGGGCACCGGGTGGCGCGGTCGTCGTGCTCGCACGCTGCAGTTTCACGCTCTGGGCCGGCACGCTGACGCTGGTTCGCTGTAGGCCGCCGGTGTCGCCGTAGCTTGCCGCCGTGACGTTGGAACTGCCGTCGAGCATAACTTTGCCGAGCACGACGTGGACGTCCGGATTGTACTCGACCGAGGTGACGAGCTGCAGCCACGGCGTGTCGTTGTACTGCACGACGTTCGGATCAGAGGCGTAGGCCGCGCTGTCCCACGTCTCCCACCACTGCACGACGACGTAGTACGCACCGGTGTAACCGGCTGTTGGCAGCGTTACGCCGGAGGCGGTGACCGAGACGAGATCGGGCGGACTACCGGGCACGTCAGCGTCGGGGTTGATCTCGGCTTGACCGCCCTCGGCCAGAAAGATGTGTTTTCCGCCTGCATCGAGCGCGACGCCCGGGAGAATCTGAACGTTCGGCGAGCCGGCCGTGCATTGGATCTGCATGCCCGACCCGACGCCGGGCGCGTGCAGGTTCATGCCGTGCACCCGTTCGAGCGGCCGAAAATACTGTTCGGAATCCAGTGCGAGGTCGCCGTAGTTCGGATACCCCGGACCGGCCGGCAGGATGAGCGACGGATCGTACGATGGGCTGTTTGGATCGGCATTCGCGTCATACGAGCCGGGCGGCCAGCTTAGATAGTTCGTTCGCGACAGCGGTTTAGGCGGAGTGACAGCCATGATTTTCTTTCCTTTCGCTAAATTTGCGAATGCTCGGATTGCAGATACCAGCGCGCTTGCGCCGGTATCTCGTCCTCGACGACGTCGGTGATGCTCTGAAGAAACTGAATTCGGTTCTGCAGCTCGCTGTAAACGGTAAGCTGGAGGTGCGCCGACGAGACCGCCGAGATCGCCGTTCCGGCCGAAGACACCGCAGTAGTGGCAAAGATGTTAACGACGGCGCCGGAGCTGTTGGCGAAATACGAAGCGTCGAAGGGCGGCGTAGTATTGAGCGACGCCGCCCACGCCCCGGCTTGTTGCGCCATCGTGTTACCGGTCGTCTCGGCGAGCGGGTATTGCGTCGTTCCGACAGTGAGATATGCTGTCTCGCCGGTCGTCGGCGTGCCCCAGAGCGTAACCGTTCCGATGAAGAACGGAGGCGCTGCCGCCGTCAGCGTGAGGTGCACCGAGCTCGTGACGAAGAACGGCAAGTTGTTTGGAATGCTGCCCTCGACGTAGTAGAGCGCGAGGACGTTCCCGATTGCGGTCGCCGAGTAGTCTTGC
>DASXGO010000041.1:0-2239 GCA_036489055.1 Candidatus Cybelea sp.
CCGGCGACTCTATGATCATCATCGCCAAAAACGGCGCGGCGGAGCGTATACGCGCGCTGCTGGGCAGCTAGCTCAAATATAGCCCTTCCGCAGCGCTACGACCGCCGCTTGAGTTCGATCGGCGGCGGAGAGCTTCTCTAGAATATCGCGGATGTGTCCCTTGACGGTGCCAAGACCGATATGCAAGTCGTCTGCAATCTGCGCGTTCGAGTGTCCGTCCGAAATTAGGCGCAGAATTTCGGCCTCGCGCGGCGTCAGCGGCGAAAACTGCGCAGCGCCCGGCTTCGCGTGCGAGAACCCCGCGAGGACGATGTGGGCAATGCGCGGATCGAAGTAGGCTCCGCCGTCGGCGGCAATGCGAACCGCATCGACGATTCGGTCGGGTTCTGAACTCTTTAAGCAGTACGCATCGGCGCCGGCTGCCAGCGCTGCGAGGACTTGCTCCTCCAAATCGATCATCGTGACGATAACGACGCGCGTCGCCGGCAGCTCGGCGCGCACGCGTTTGGTCAGCGTGACGCCGTCGATCGCCGGAATGCCGATGTCGATTACCGCCACGTCGGGCTTCTCGCGCTCGATGGCATCCCAGCCGGTCTCCCCGTCTGCGGCCTCGGCAACGACGGTGAACATGGGGAGCAGTGCGGTTCGCAGACCCGCCCGCGTCAGTGCGTGATCTTCGACGATCGCTACGCGGATGCTGCCGCGTTCGTTCATCGCTACGCGGTCTCCATTGGAAGCGTCATCGTAAAGGTACTGCCGCGCGGCATTCGCGCCGCATATGCGACCGCTCCACCATGCTTCTCCGCGATCCGCCGAACGATGTAGAGCCCGAGACCGCTACCGGAGCCGGGACTCCCGCCTCCAAATCGCGCAAAGAGCGCGTCACGCCGCTCTTCCGGTACGCCGTAGCCGTCGTCTTCTACGCTTATCGCTATCGCTTTGTCCGATGCCTCGCACCGCACGACGATGTGGCCGCCGCGAGGCGTAGCGTCGATCGCATTGGCGATAAGGTTCGCGATTGCGCGCCGCAACTCGTGCGGATCCCCGCTCATAAGAAGTTCGTGTAGCGGAGGGCGTCCCTGCAAGTCGATGCCTCTCAGCTCCGCAATTGGCCGCAGCTCCGCGACGACGCGCTCGACGAGCTGCCCGGAATCGACGAGCTCGCGCAGCGTCGAAGCTTCGCCGGCCTCATACCGCGCAACCAACAGAAGCGTTTCAACGATGCGCCGCTCGTCGTCGTTTGCGGCGATCGCGGTTCCCAAAATCTCGCGGTACGCCTGCGGCAACTCGCCGTAGGCGCCCGAGAGCGCTTGACTCATCGTTACGTGTGCCGCCGCCAGTGGAGTGCGAAGGTCGTGCGCGAGCGCGTAGACGATGTCCCGGATTACGTCGCTCCGATCGGCAAGCTCGTCTTTTTGCCGTGCGATCTCGTCATTGCGCTCACCGAGCTGCGCGAACAACTGTGCTTGTTCGAGCGCCATCGCTCCCTGTTGCGAAAAGGTCCGCATCGTCGCGTCTGCATCGGCGACGAACGCATCGTCGCCGCTCACTGAGTCGATCAGCACGTGGTCGACCGACCCGTTCGTGGCGATCGGCGTTACCAGCGCTTCGCCGGCTCCGAGCGCTTCCAAGGTGACGCGGCCAAGCAGATCGTTAGTCGTTACCCGAAAGACGTCTTGCGCATCGGCAGCGCGCGCGACAAGCGACGCCATCTCGGTCGAAAGCGCCCGGCGCTCCACCGCGATATCGCGGTCATCCCTAGAATACGTCAATGTCAGCGGAAGTCCGAACGCTGCTTTGCGCACGATCAGTTGCGCTTTCGACGCATCGAGCAGCTCTACCGATTCGCGCGTAATCGCGCGCTGGACGAGCTCCACGTTCAGCGTCCCCCGCACGCGCCCCGTCGCTTCGCGCAGCGCCCGCTCGATTTCAACCTGACGCATTCGCCCGGCCGATACTCCGGCTTCACGCGCGTACTCCTGCGTTTTAATGCTCAGATAGCCGACCAGTACGAACGACGCCGCCAGGAGCAGCCGATTCGCAATCGCGACGGCGTCCCAATGCCCTCCGGCCTGAAGACCGTTGACGTAGCCTGCGACGAGGTTGGCGATTTCGGCGGCGATGACGAGATTTGTGGTAAGACGGTTCCGTAACGACAGGCTGCTAAGCGCGATAGGTCCGTTAAAGAGGATCGCACCGATGAAGAGTTGCGGCGTGAGAAGGTCGACGATCCATGCGG
>DASXGO010000050.1:0-7182 GCA_036489055.1 Candidatus Cybelea sp.
GCTGTCGTCTTCGAGCGTCGCGCCGTTGAAGACCCGCGCGCCCGCGGCGACCAAGCAGCCGTTCCCGACCCTCGCGCCGACGATGTACGCCTGCGGACCGACGATGCAGCGGTCGCCGACGGCGCACGGGAACTGCAGCGCGCTTCCGCCGCTGGCTTTAATGACGGCGTTCTCCATGATGACGGTGTGCGCGCCGATTGCGACGGGCGCGCCTTCCGACGTAATGACGGCGCCGTGCAGAACGGCGCTCTCCGCGCCGATCGTCACCTCGCCCGCGACGATCGCCGTCGGTGCGACGTACGCGCTCGAGTGAATCTTCGGCCGTTTCGTTCCGCTCGATAGAATCATGATGCGTCCTCCTCCGACCGGCGGTCGTATCCTTCGACGTAAATCCGCCGGATGATCGACTCGAGATCCGGCTCTTCCAAGCTCACGTCTTCGACGCGGTAACGTTCGCTCGCTTGCCGGACGAGCAGATCGGCTCGCTGCAGGTTGCGGTCGAAACGAAATCGTGCGCTCGAGCCTTCGATCTCCGCGAGCTGCGCGCCGTCGAGGTGCGGGTTTTCGATGGGCTCGCAGAAGCGTACGACGAGCGTGCGAAAGCGGCCGTATTCACTCTTGATGCGGTCGATGTCGCCGTCATAGATCAGCGTGCCGTGGTCGATCAGCACGATCCGCCGGCAGAGCCGTTCGACGTCCGCCAGGTCGTGCGTGGTCAAGACGATCGTCGCCCCGCGCTCGGCGTTAATGCGCGCGATGAATTCCCGAATCGCCTCCTTCGCCACGACGTCCAACCCGATCGTCGGTTCGTCCAGATAGACGATCTTCGGGCTGTGCAGAAGCGCCGCGGCGAAGTCTCCGCGCATGCGTTGGCCCAGCGAAAGTTGCCGCACCGGCGTTCGCAGAAAGCTCCCCATATCGAGGATGCCGATAAATTCGTCGAGATTGCGGCGGTACTGGTCGCGCGGCACGCCGTAGATCGCACGAAGCAGCTCGAACGATTCGATGAGCGGCAGGTCCCAATAGAGTTGGCTGCGCTGCCCGAAGATCACGCCGATGTTGCGCGCGTTCTCTTTACGCTGCTTCCACGGCACGAGCCCTGCGACGCGAACCTCGCCCGACGTCGGAACGAGAATCCCGGTCAGCATCTTGATCGTCGTGGACTTGCCGGCGCCGTTCGGGCCGATGTAACCGACCAATTCGCCGGGCTCGAGAGCGAGGCTGACGTTGTCGACGGCGACCCGGTCTTCGTACTGCGTGGAAAAAAAGGAACGGAGCGCGCCGAGGGCTCCCGGCACGCGCTTGCGGCTGCGAAAGACTTTGCGCAAATCGCGCGTTTCAACGATCGGCAGGAGCGCAGCGTTCGGCGCTGCGTACTCATTCCCCGGTGGTCGTAACGATTTCGAACCAGTACGGGACGGGGGCGCTCGAGGTCGCGCGGCGCGTCGCGCGGGCGCTCGGTTACGCGTATGTCGACCGCCAGCTTCCGGTCGTCGTTGCGAAGCGCTTACGCGTGCGGCCCGAAGCGGTCGAGGCCAACGAAGATGCGTCCCCCACGATCGGCGAGCGTTTTCTCACGGGTTTGGAGCGCGCGACGCCCGAACTCGCCGCGGCGTCGACGGTCGAGGACTTCGACGAAGAGCTGCTGCGTGCCGTGCAAGAGGCGGTGCGCGAGTACGCCGGGCGGGGGAACGCGGTCATCGTCGGGCGCGGCGCATCCGCGATCTTAGGGCGGCGTCCCGAGGTTCTGCGCGTCTTCTTGCAAGCGCCGCGCGAGTGGCGCATCGCGCACGTTTGCGAATCTACCGGGGCCTCTCGCGAGATCGCGGAGAGCGAGCTCGACCGCGTCGATCGTGCCCGCACCGAGTATCTGCGGCAGTGGTACGGATTAGCGTTCGGCGATTCGCGCAACTACGACCTCTGCATTGACGCATCGCGCTTTACGCCGGCGCAATGCGCCGATCTCATCGTCATGGCGGTGCGGTGATCCGAAGAGCATCAATCCTAGCGGCGCTGCAATATCGCGATTTTCGGCTTCTGTGGGTCGGTCTGCTCGTTTCGAATCTCGGCACGTGGATGCAGTTCACGGCAATGGGCTACTTCGTAGCACGTTTGGCCGGTTCTCCGCATCGGGCCGCGTTCGACCTTGGCATCCTCGGAGCGGCGCGCGCCGCGCCGGTTCTGATTTTTTCGCCGCTTGCGGGCGTGATCGCGGACCGCTTACCGCGCCGGCGGGTTCTCTTCGTTACGAATACGACGATGGCGCTCGCTGCGTTGGCGCTGGCGCTGCTCGCAACGGCGCATCGTCTCGACATGACCGGCTTGGTGCTGGTCTCGGCCGTAAGCTCGGCGGCCATGGCGTTCGACTCGCCGACGCGACAGAGCTGGGTCCCGCTGCTGGTCGAACGGGAGTACCTGGGCAACGCCGTCGGCCTCAACTCGGTTGCGTTCAACGCACCGGCGGTGGTCGGCCCCGCGCTTGCCGGTCTGCTGATCGTGTGGATCGGCGTGGCCGGAGCTTTTTACTTTAACGCCGCGGCGACGTTGGCGGTGGTCGTGGCGGTCATGATGATGAAACCCTCGCCGCCTTCGCCGGCACGTCGCGAATCGACGCTGCGTGCGATGCATCAAGGCATCGCGTTCATTCTGCGGCATCCCGCGCTGCGATGGATCATATTCGCGCAAGTCGTAACGTCGCTGCTAACGCGACCGTACAGCCAGCTGGTCCCAGCGCTCGCCGTGAACCTTTTGCACGCGAGCGCGCGCGGGCTTGGCTGGGCGGTTTCCGCGATCGGCGTCGGCGGCTTCGGCGGAGCGATTGTGACGGCGTACTTCGCCCAACGTGAGCGGCGCTCGACGCTTTGGGTCCAGTCGGGCATCGTTATGTCGGTCGCCGTGCTCGGTCTTGGGCTGGTGCCGTCGCTGGCCTTCGCGCTGCCGCTGCTCTTTGCAGCCGGAGTCGGCACGCTGGCGTCGTTGGGCGTTACCAATACGCTCATCCAGACGCTATCGCCCGACGACGTGCGCGGGCGAGCGCTTTCGATCTATACGATGATCGCCATCGGCATCGTCCCATTGGGAGCTTTGGTCGACGGCGCCATCGCGACGGCGATCGGGTTGCGGGAAATGTTCGTGCTCGCCGGAGGATGCTGCGCACTGCTTTTTGCGGCGATCTGGTTCTTGCGCCCAGCCGTACGAGCGGTGTAAAAAAAGCGAGCCGCACGGAGCGACTCGCTTAAATAACTCCGCCGGCCTAACACCGAGCGGAGTTTTTGGATTATCGCTAGGCCTTCTTGCGTCGGGCTCGCTTACGAACCGCCTTGCGGGCCACCTTGCGACGTACGGCCTTGCGGGCCACTTTTCGTCGGACCGCTTTGCGAGCGACTTTTCGTCGGACCGCTTTGCGAGCGACTTTACGTCGGATCGCCTTGCGAGCGACTTTACGGCGGACCTTCTTGCGAACGATCTTACGAGCCACTGCGCGCCGAATCGCTTTGCGAGCGACTTTTCGTCGGACGCGTTTACGAACGGCTTTGCGAACCAACGCAACTGCGACCGCTTTCTTCAGGGCCGCTTTCTTTCGAACTGCCATCGTTGGTACGAGTCATCCTTTCTCCGGTCGGCAAGCGACCAGGGGTGTTGCCTACCTTATACAGTATTACGCGCCTCAATGCAAGTTTTTGCCGATGACGGCACGTGCATCGACGTTAGCATCGATGCTCGCGAACGCGGTGCTGCACTCGTTTTGATCCACGGTTTTCCGATGACGCGCGCGATTTGGGACGCGCAAGTCGAGACGCTCGCGACGCGCTCGCGCGTGCTGCGACCGGACTTGCGCGGCGCCGGTGCGTCGAGCGTTCCCGATGGTCCGTACCTCATGGAGCGGCTTGCCGCTGACGTCGCGGCGTTGTTGGATTCGCTCGGCATCGAGCGCGCGGCGATCGCCGGTCACTCGATGGGCGGATACGTCGCGCTTTCATTTGCGCGCATGTTTACGGAGCGTATTACGCGGCTGGCACTGGTCGCCAGCCGGCTGCGTGCCGATACGCCGGAAGAAGCGGCGGCACGCTACGCATTGGCAGATCGCGTCGAGCGCGAGGCAAGCATCGAGCCCGCAATTGAGGCATATTTGCCGAAGCTTTTAGCGTCGGAAACGATTGCGCGGCGCGACGAAATCGTAGCGCGAGCGGCGGCGATCGCGCGCCATAATACGCCCCAGGGTATCGCGGCGACGCTGCGCGGGCTGGCGGTGCGCGTCTCGTCGGAAGACGTTGCCGAAGACCTTGATATTCCGGTGCTCGTCGTTGCCGGCGGCGCGGACCGCGTGGTGTCGCTCGACGAAGCGCAAGCGATGGCCGCGAGATTCCCCTGCGGGGAGCTCGCCGTTTGCGCGCGCAGCGGCCACCTGCCGATGCTTGAAGAACCGGCGGGCGTAGCTGAAGCGCTTGCCCGCTGGCTTACCGGCTGACGGGGAAGTTCGAACGGCGCCGGATCAGATTGTAAATCAGAAAACCGCCGACCGCGACGGCCGCAACGACGGCGGCGATCAAGACGATTTTCACTAAGAACGCGGCGACGATCAGTACGACGATCGCGAGCGCCACGATCGCGGTCAGTTTGAGAAAGAGCCCAAGCGTGGGATTCAGGTTCGACGGCGTGACGTTTTTCATGGTCTCTTCGAGGTACCGTTGCGCTCCCGGCCAGGTTTCAGAAGGGGCCTAGTTTCTCCAGCGCGAGGAAGCCGGCAGCGATCGTTGCGCCGGTGTCGATGCGGCCGTCGACGAGCATCGCTCGGAAATCGTCAAGCGACGCCAGCTCGACCTCGAGCTGCTCGGTGGCGTCCGGTACGGGTTCCCGCACCTTACGCGCGCCCGACGCTATATAGACGTAGGCGCGAGCCGGCGAGCGCACGGGCTCAGGGTAGTACTGCGCGGCGAGCTCGCAGCGCTCGACGTCGTAACCGGTCTCCTCCGAAAGCTCGCGAAGCGCGCAGGCGCGCGGCTCCTCGCCGTCCAGCAGCATCCCGGCCGGAAGCTCGAGATGGATCGAATCGGCGCCGTAGCGGTATTGGCGCACCAGGACGACATGCCCATCGGCCGTCAAGGGGAGCACGACGACGAACCCCCGCGATTCGCGCACGTAGTAGTTCGGGACGATCGTCCCATCCGGCAACTCGACTTCGTCCATGCGAAGGCGCATGTAGGGCGAATCCAAGACGTAGCGCGACGCGCGCAGACGCCATTGCGGCTTTTGCATCCCGCAATCTATGGCGAAGCGTTTGCGCCTCCTCTCGCGAACCCCGCCCGTCATGGAGCGTTGCTTAATCGTCGGCGGCGGCACGATGGGTTCCGGGATCGCGCTCGTGGCCGCGCGGGGTGGTTACGGCGTCGAGATCGTCGAGCCGCTTACTACTGCCCGCGAACGAGCGCTTGCGTACTTCGAGCGCGAGACCCAACGCTCGGACGATCGCGGCGTCCTCGAACAGATAACGTGGCTCGATGCAGTTCCGCAATCGAGCGATGCGGAGCTGGCGATCGAAGCCGTGCCCGAGCGCTTCGAGCTCAAACGCGACGTCTTCGTCGCCCTCGGGCGCGCCGTCGCTCCGGATGCACTGCTCGCAACGAACACTTCGTCGCTCTCGGTTGCGGAGCTCGCCGACGTCGTCGAGCGGCCGGAGCGCGTCATCGGCCTGCACTTTTTCAATCCGCCGGCGCGCATGGCGTTGCTCGAGGTCGTCTGCGCACCGCAAACCAGCGACGCAATGCTCGAGCGCGCCTTTGGCGTCGCCGCAAAATTGGGCAAGACCGCCGTGCTCGCATCCGATACGCCGGGCTTTATCGTCAACCGGGTCGCGCGGCCGTTCTACCTTCAGGCGATGCACGCGCTCGAGCGCGAGCTCGCTTCAGTTGAGGAGCTCGACGCGCTCGCGCGCGCCGCGGGCTTCCGCATGGGTCCCTTCGAGCTGATGGATTTGATCGGCCTGGACGTCAACTTCGCGACGACGGAGTCGATCTACGCGCGCACGGACGCGGAGCGCTTCGCACCCGTCGAACTGCAGCGGCGCATGGTGGAACAGGGGCTGCTGGGTCGCAAAGCGGGCGCGGGGTTTTACGACTACCGCGACGGTTCGCCCGAGCGTTACGAAGCCGTTCCGGAACCGCAAGCGGAGAGTAACGCCGACGAGTTCGTGGCGTTACTCGGCTTCGGGCCGCACGCCGACGAGCTCGCCGAGCTGCTCGAACAGCGGTATGCCAACGTGCAGCGGATCGAGAACGACGAATTGATCGACGAGCTTTCGCCCAAGGTGACGATGGTGATCGACGCCGGCGACGGTGTCTCCGATCGTGGCGAAGTGATCGCGGGGCTCGACTCCGTACTCGGCGCCGAGAGCGTTTTCTTCGTCGACGCCTATGCGACCGATCTGCGGCGTTGCGCACGCCGCATGCAACACCCCGGTCGCCTCGTCGGCTACGGCATTCTCGGCGCGTTGGAATCGCAGCGTGCCGTCGAGATCGTCGATTCGCAAGAGGCTTCCGACGACGCGCTGGAACTGGCGCAAGAGCTCTTCGCGACCCTCGGCAAGGGCGCGGTCTTGGTGGAAGACTTGCCGGGACTCTTTCTCGGACGAACCGTGGGATCGATCGTGAACGAGGCGATGATCGCCGTCGCCGAAGACGTTGCTTCGCCCGACGACGTCGACACTGCAATGCGGCTGGGTGCGAACTATCCCATCGGCCCGGTAGCATGGGGCCGCGAGATCGGAGGCGCGCGGATCGCGCGGATCTTAAAACGCGTTGCCG
Source organism: Candidatus Cybelea sp. (assembly GCA_036489055.1). Lineage (GTDB taxonomy): Bacteria > Vulcanimicrobiota > Vulcanimicrobiia > Vulcanimicrobiales > Vulcanimicrobiaceae > Cybelea. Next base: position 6,801 of record DASXGO010000050.1, read on the forward strand.
ATGAGGAAGGCGATGCCTTCGCGCCGCACCGGTCGCTCTGGATGCTCGACGTAGCGCCAACACCGGAAAGCGAGGAAGCCGTCGAGTGAGCCGCGAGGTTTGGGTCATCGATGCAGTGCGCACGCCGATCGGACGGTATGGCGGCCGGCTCGCCGGCGTTCGTCCCGACGATCTCGCCGCGGTCGTCGTACGCGCCATCGTCGAACGGACGGGCGTCGATCCCGCGGCGATCGACGACGTTCATTTTGGTGCGGCGAATCAAAGCGGCGAGGATAATCGAAACGTTGCGAGGATGGCCGCGCTGCTCGCAGGATTGCCGGTCGAGGTACCCGGCGTTACCGTCAACCGGCTGTGCGGCTCGAGTCTCGCTGCAATCAACTCG
>DASXGO010000113.1:0-4192 GCA_036489055.1 Candidatus Cybelea sp.
ATATTCGACGGCACGTTTATGCAGCAGACGCCGGTTGAGCGCGACCGTCGAAGCGTAGAGCGCTTCGCGCACCGCGGTTCGGCGAAAGCGCAACCGCCCGGGCGACTCGCCGGTTTCGACGAGCACGTGCCGATCGGTTGCCAGCTGTAACGTAGCCGCGACGGACGCAGGGGCCACATCGGAAAGATCGACGATCCACGTATCGCAGAACTCATCGCCGATCACGCTGCAAAGCCGCAGCACTTCGAATGCTTCCGGCGCGAGTTGCTCGCGGAGCTCGGCGACCGCGGCGGCGGCGCTCGGCGCGATAAGCAGATCGCCCGAATCGCCCGCGAGTGCTTCCGCAAGCTCGACGGCGATGCGCGGATTGCCCTGCGCGCTGCGTAACATTGCCCGGAGTGCGTCGCTCGAAGGCGTCCGTCCGTGCGGTGCGGCACTGCGGATCAACAACTCCGTCTCCGCGTCGCCGAGCGCCGGCAAACGGCAATGCGCGGCGCCGGCCTCTCGCCAGCGAACGATCTGCGAGGAGAGCTTCGAGGTCGTCAGTTCCGGCGAATAAGACGCGAGGACGGCGACGCGCCGCCGCTCCATCAAGGCCAGCAGCGACGAGAACGCGCGCAAGTCCGACGCGTCACTCTGGTGAAGATCATCGATGAAGACGGCGATCGGCCGTCGCGGGATCGATTGGAGCCGCTTGAGTGCGTCAGCGGCGCGCGGACCTCGATCGCGAGCGCAGGTGAGCGGAGGCGCGCGCTCTCATAGAGGAAGCGCGACTTGCCGATTCCGGTCTCGCCTTCGACCAAGAGACCGCCCCCGCTCCCGAGCGTCGCGTCGACCACGAGATGCTGCACGCAGGCAAGCTCGGCGTCCCGCCCGAGGTAGTGCGAAAGGGTAGGCACTTGCCTATAATTCGTACCTCGGCGTCCTTTACCATGGGAGAACCGGAGGTGTAATGGGATGTCTTCGCTTTTTCGTCGTGACCGCACGATACTCGCAGTCCTTGGAATGTCACTCGTGTCCATCGCCGCGGCCGGTTGCGCCGGATCGGTAGCCGATGCGCCGGGCGGGGCGTTACCGCCGGCCGGACGATCGCCGGCACACTTCGGGCGGCACGGCAGCGCGGCCACTCTGCCGTCGCAGCTTCTCTTCGCGGGTACCGGAAACGAGGCGATCGACATTTACTCGCTGCAGAATCCGAACCAGTACGGCGTCTTGGCGCAGATCACGGCCGGCCTGGCCGGCACGCAATTTCAGATGACGAGCGACAGTGCGGGCGATCTGTTCGTCGTGAACGACAACTTCCTGAACAGCAGCGAGGAGTACGTCACCGTTTACGCGCCGCCGTATAATGGGTCGCCGACCTATCTCACCGGGGTAGAGTTTCCGCTCGGCGTCGCGGTCGACGCGAGCGGCACCGTCTACGTTTCGAATTGCGGCGCGTACTGCTTTCAGACGCCGGCGGTGTACGTCTATACGAACGGTTCCACGACGCCGACCGGAGAGATTACCTCATCGTCGTTCAGCAGCTTAGGCGGCTTGGCGCTCGATAAGGCCGGCAATTTATACGTGGGAAACTCAAACCGCACGACCGGCGCGACCGACATTTTGAGAGTGCCGGCGGGCTCCTCGACGCCCAAAGCACTTGGCCTCAAGGGCCTCTTCAACATCGGCGGCCCGGGCGTTGCAAGCGTTGCCGTTGACAAGCACGGTGATCTTTATGCCGGCGCCAATTCGAATTCGCTCTACCTTTTGTTCTTCAAACATAAAAAGCGCACCGCAAGCCGCATCATCGATCCGTTTTCGTTCTTCGACGTCCCCGGTATGACGGCGTACGGACCCGACGGCAATCTTTACGTTCCGATCGATTGCCCCAACAGCAGCTGCGAGGGTGCCGTCCTCGGCTTCGAACCCAAGAGCGGCACGCCGTTCGAAGCCGTCGGATCGCCGGCTGCAAGCGCGGGCGTTGCAACGGTTCCAAACGGTCTCTTCAGCGGTGCGCGCACGCACACGCCGAAAGCCTATTTGCATTGTCCGTGTGCGGCTCCGCACGCGCACGGCGTTTCGCTCGCGCAAGTCAACCCGTTCTCGGTTACCGTCCGCGCAGCGTCGCACTCGATGCTGCGGCAGCCTGGGCATCTCGTCGCTGCACCTCGCGCCGGCGGATGGACGCACGCTGCCAAGGGCCAGCACCTCATTTATCTCAGCGACGACGGTAACAGCGGCACGGGCGCGATCGAAATCTATCCTGCCGGCGGGCAGACCCAGTCGCCGATCGGTTCGATTACGAACGGGATCGCAGACCCGCAGGGAATCGCGACCGATACGGCCGGCAACTTATACGTCGCCAACAGCGGCGCGAACACGGTTACGGTTTACCCGCCGGGTCAAACCTCACCGAGTACGACCTACAGTAGCGGCGTCGGTACGCCGTACGACGTCTCGGTCGGCAAAGACGGCACGGTCTACGTTGCCAATGCGTTCGCGACGAGCGGAGGAGGCAGCGTGACGGAATACCCCGCCGGGAGCACGTATCCGAATCTAACGATTACCAACGGCAGTCAGAATGCAGTCGCCACGGTTCTCGACAAGGCAAATAATCTCTACGTTGCATGGTACTCGTACTATACGAGCGGCGTGGAAGTGGATAAGTACGCGCCGGGCTCGACGAACGGCACGAATCTCGCGCTCGATCTACCGGCTCCGTCGTATCCGGTGTACAGCCTAGCCTTCGACCATCACGGCAATCTCGTGCTCTGGTACGAAGACCTGTACCAGCAAACGAAATACCTCGCCACTTTCCCGCCCGGCGCAACTGAGCCATCGGCGACGCTCCCAGGCGGCTCGTTCCTCGACATCGTCACCGGCATCGCGTTCCCCAAATCGCGTAAAGCGGTCTACCTGGCGTCAGGCAACGTCAACGAAGGCGACGAGCTCGTCTATCCGCGCGGTACGCCGCTCGACGTGATCGGCTTGGACGCGGCAGCGGGAGTGGCGGTTTCGCCGGGTACGTAACGGCGACGTGCGATAACGCGTTCGCGGCGTCAACGTAGGTGGCGCTCGCCAGGTTCACGACGGAAGGCGCCAGGCTCTTGTCCATACGCCGTTTTGGGTAATTGGAACTCATGATTAGAATCGCAAGTGACCGGCGCTGGGTCGTTGCGATAATTATTGGCATCACCGTCGCCGGTTGTTCACACAATACTTCCTCGTCGCAGATCAGCCGCGGTCTCGCGCCGTTCAGTACGACCCGCAATCAAGCGGTTGGCCTGGTTGCCCATACCAAGCGTTCGCTCGGAGCGGCCGACGTCAACACGCTAGACGTCGCGTACACGGACCTGCAACAGAAAGCCAACGCGTACGCCAGCTTCATGGTCGAGGCGGTCACGACGTCCTCGTTCGACCAAGCGCGCAACACGAAGTATGCTGCGGATTTGGAAAAGGCGATCGCCGGCTTCAATAAGTCGTACGGTTCGATAGAGGGATCCCGCAATGACCTCATTACCGGCAATTGGGTAACGCCGTTCGCGCAATCCCTGCAAACCCGCTGGGGTCAGTATAACGGCATGATTGCCCAGATGTCGCCGCAGCAGAAAGCCGACCTCATCGCGGATCTCAAGCGTCAAACCGTTTGGCCCAACTACGAGGACATCGCGACGGAACCGGTAGCGGACAAGAACTAGCGTACCTTTCGAGAAGGTTCGGCGCTATGGCGTCGTTGAGCCGCGAAGAGTTCGAACGAGCGGTAGGCGACGCCCTCGATTCTTTGCCCGAACGCTTCAGCCGTCTGGTCGAGAACGTCGCGATCGCGGTCGAAGAGGAGCCGGCCGGCGAAGATCTCGAGAGCCTCGACGATGACGACCCCGAATCGGAACTGCTCGGAATCTATCGCGGCGTCGCGCTCACCGAGCGTTCACACGACATGCCGATGCTGCCCGACGAGATTGCGATCTTTCGAGGGCCGATCAATCGGGTCGCGCAATCGCGCGAAGAAGCCGTCGACGAGATCCGCGAAACGATCGTTCACGAACTCGGGCACTACTTTGGAGTCGACGAGGAAGAGCTTCCCTAGCGCAAGACCAGCCGAACGTTCCGGTTCGTATCGCCATGCCGAATGGTGAGGTTGATCGCGACTCCGGCCGGCGATGTGACCAGATCCAGGAAATCGGCCGACGAGAGCTGTTGCGCGTTTTTT
>DASXGO010000136.1:0-11440 GCA_036489055.1 Candidatus Cybelea sp.
GATCCGATTCCGTGAAAATGGATGTTGATATCGTACTTGTCGTGGTGGACCTGAGGCAGCTGGTCGCTGACGTCCATGACGATCGTGTCGCCCGGATTCGCGCGAATGGTCGGAGACGTTGCGTTCTGTTGGTCGAAGACGAACTGCGGCAGGCCCGTTGCGCCGCTGAGGGTGACGAGCAGCGAAACTTTTGCGACGCCGTTCACCGATCGAACCACCGGCGGTTCCGGCATCTCGTTGACGTTCGTATCGGGCTTCGACCCTATGCTGGGCGGCGCGCCGTTTTGCGGAATAACGCCCACCGGCGCACTGGCTTGTCCGCCGCAGCCGGCGAGCCATGCGAGTGCAACTGCTACGGCGATCAGACGTCGCGTCATGACGAGCCTACTTTCTTTCCGAACCGGTGCCGGCGCTGACGGCGGCGCCGTATCCTCGCACGCTGGTGATGGTGGTTACCGGATTACCGCCGGCCGGATACTCCCAGATCCCGACCGCGGCATTGAAGTCCGGCCCGATAACTTGGGAACCCTCGATCCAGAACTGGCGAACGCTCTTCGTGCCGGCGAGCGTGGTCGTACCTACTGTTCCCGCGGTACTACCGCTCACGGACAACTGATAGATGACCGACGGCGTGACGCCCGCATCTCCGACCGCGAGATTCGTTCCGTCCCATTGGACTTGCCCGGGGGCGACGATCGGAGCGCTTACCGCGATGTCGACGAGCGCCGTACCGCCTCGCGGAAGCTCGGCTAATTGAAAGGCGCCGCCCTTGCCGGTGCCGTCGATAAAGAGGTTGCCCTTGGAATCAAACCCGCAGAACGCCACGTGCTTGATCGTCGCATCGACATAGGTCTTCGGATCGCGCCAGTCGCCGTGCGCCCGGCGATGATAGACCGCGAGAACGATCCCGTTGCGGCCACCGGTCACGGCGAGGTTGTTGCCCTTGGAATCGACCGAGCACCCGAGCGGCGCACCCGGCGTACTGAGCTCAGCGATTGGTTTCGATGCTCCGTGAGGATATTCGACGACGTCGTAGCCTTGTGTGTCGGCGATCCAAACGTTGCCTTGAGCGTCGGCGCATTCGGCGCGCGGTACTCCGAGTTTCGCCAACTTGCTTACGTGCTTGGCTTGCGGGTACGAAAAAATCTCGACGTCATTTTTCGCGACGTCGGTTAGATAGAGCAGATCGTCGCTTTTCGGCGGGAGCGCCGGCGAACCGTACGATTGGACGCACGCATCGTCGGCGTTGCTCGCCATCGGCTGCATCGTGTAGCTCTTGGTTCCGAACTGCTCGTTGGCGATTCCATGCCAGGAGCACTGGTCGGCGATCTCGCCCTCGGGCCCGTCCCAGGCGGTGCTCGGGCTCGGATCGGTAATGGCCTCGCCGAACTCGTGTCCCGCCATGATCGTCACGCCTTCGTCCGCGCTGCTCTCATCGTGAGGCGGCTTCACGGCGCCGGCGCCGCAACCCGCGCCGCCATCCGGCATGTACGGCAAATACGCGTACGGCGCCGGCTTCTTCTTATAATAGGCGACGCTGTGGTACGCGCAATAATGCGCGGGGAATGCCTCTTCGCTGCGGCCCGGGGGCGTTGCCACGAAGTAGACGCCGTTGGGATCGTAACCGAAATGAGTAACCGCTTTGAGCGCCTCCGCGGAGATGTTCGCGTCGTTCGGGACCTTGGGCACCGGTGAATTATCGTCCCAGCTGCCGCCGAACTGATTGCTCGGATTGGTAATGTAGGTCGTGACGCTGTTGAGGTCTTGGTAATATTGCGTCTCGATGTTGTTGTGAGCGGTGCCGCCCATACTCTTAGCGTAGGTGAGCAGCAGCGGCTTGACCTTATGCGGATCGCCGAATTTGCGATAGCCCCAGAAAACGAAGTAGAACTTCGGATTAACGATCACCGCTGCGCCGAGATACGGCGTGTGGAAGAACGCGGGCGTAATGGCGGGTGCTTGCGTGCGGGGCTTCGCGTAGTGTATGGCGGCGGGCACGAGCATGGCGCTGCTTGGCTGCGTGCTCGCCGGCAGCACTCGCGAAGTGTTGCTACACCCCGTGAACGCAAATGTGGCGACAGCTCCTAGCCAAAAGGCCGCCTTGGGTGCGTTGAGCATCGGCCGCTACTCCTCCGAAAGTAAAGACGCTTAGGTATGCCTAAACGCCTCCCGGGCATGCTTACCTGAGCCCTTGACGTATTCCTCCGGCATGAAAAACTTCTCCGTCGGCATCGTGCTGCTGCTAGCCTTGGTAAGTTGCGCTGGCGGCAAGCAATCGTCTTCGGCTCAAGCCGCAACTCCTAAGACGTACCGCGTTCTGCTCGACACGAGCAAAGGCCCGATTCTCATCGAAGTGGATCGCACGCTCGCGCCCACCGGCGCGCAGCACTTTTACGAACTCGTCAAAGCGAAGTATTTTGACGGCGCGCGGTTCTATCGCGTCGTGCCGGGATTCGTCGTGCAATGGGGCGCGGCCGCAAATCCGGCCGTGACGAAGAAATGGGACGTAACGATTCCCGATGACGAGGTAAAAGGCTCGAATACGCGCGGCACGGTGACGTTCGCTGCAGAGAGCGCGCCCAATAGCCGCTCGACGCACCTCTTTATCAATCTGGCGAACAACCCGCGGCTCGATCTCATGGGATTCGCACCGATCGGCAAGGTTGTTAACGGTATGAACGCCGTCGATCACATCTATGCCGGCTACGGCGAGCGACCCGATCAAGCTAAAATCGCATCGCAAGGCAACGCGTATCTCGAAAAAGATTTTCCGCGGCTCGATTACATTAAGACCGCCCGTATTTATGTCGTGTCGCCCTAACACAAATGGTCAGGCACGTTAACGCGCGCTTAGAATAAACGTCGCGACGCAAGCAGCCGCTGCTCACCCTACGTTATCACTGTACGGTAAACTGTGCGGGTCTCGTAGGTAGCATTACCTATGCCTTCATGGGTACGCTGGACCCGAACCACTCTCTCTCAGCGAGTTCTTGGAATATTACTTGATTTTGAACAACATGCATCGAGCGAAGATCGCGATCCTCGGTACTGGTTACGTCGGGACCGCGAATGCGGTTGGATTTGCCGAGCTCGGATATGACGTCATCGGATACGATATTGACGAACGCCGCATCGCAGGACTGCTGCTCGGCATCCCGCCCTATCGCGAGGACGGTCTGGGCGAGCCGCTCGCTCGCCACCTTCGCAGCGGCCGCCTGACATTCGTAACCGACCTGGCGATCGCCATTAAAGACGCCTCATTCATCATCATCGCCGTCGGCACGCCGTCGAAAGCCGACGGGTCCGCGGACCTCTCTCATCTCGAATCTGCGGTTGAGTCATTGCGGCAACTTTCAAGCGAGCGGCCGAAAATCGTCGTCTTGCGTTCCACCGTCCCCGCCGGCACGTCGGATTGCATCGCGGAACGGCTCCCGGCGCACCACCAGTTACTCTTCTGTCCGGAATTTTTGCGGGAAGGCAGCGCGGTCTGGGATTTCATGCATCCGGATCGCACGATCATCGGAGCGGAATCGCAGCGAGCCGCCGCCGCTTACGCCGGGCTGATGCGCAGCCTCGACGCGCCCGTCATCGTGACGGGACGTCGCGATGCCGAGCTCATCAAGGGCGGCGCGAACGCATTTCTCGCCCTCAAGATCAGCTTTGCAAACGAAATTGCAAACCTGTGCGGCACGCTCGATGCGGATGCACGCAACGTGTTGCAAGGCATCGGTGCGGATCGCCGCATCGGCGAGGCGTACCTCTCCCCCGGGATCGGATTCGGCGGTCCGTGTTTCGAGAAGGACGTGCAGAGTCTCGAACACGTCGCACGTAACAACGGTTCGCCGTCGCACCTGCTGCAGGCTACGCTGCGCGTTAACGACGCGCAACCGCGCAAGGTCGTCGATATTCTCGAAGAAGAGCTCGGCGGTCTGCGTGGGTCGCACGTTGCCGTCTGGGGTCTCGCGTTCAAAGCCGGTACCGACGATCTGCGGACTTCGCTGGCGCTGCGCGTTCTCGCCGATCTCCACGATCGGGGCGCGACTGCGACCGCTTACGACCCGGCGATTGAGAGCGCCGAGCTTCCGGGGCGCACGAAGATCGCGCGGTCTGCGATGGATGCTGCCGCGCACGCGGATGCGTTGCTCGTGCTCACGGAGTGGCCGGAGTTTTCCGAAGTCGATCCGAGTGCGGTCGCGGCGCGATTGCGCGGGCGCGTCGTCGTCGATGGACGCAACGTGCTCGACGGCGACCGGTTCGCACGCTGCGGTTTACGCTATCGCGGGGTCGGTCTGTCGGCGGTCCCAGATCCCGACGACGCGGCGGCGGTGGGAGCGTGAGCGTGACCACGCTCGAAGCGGTGCGCGAACCGCCTGCCTCTACGAATCTCGGCGAAAACCCCGAGCGCCCGATCGTTCGCGGGAAGTTTCTCTTCGCGAATGGCCGCAAGCTCTACGTGCGTGGAACGACGTACGGAACGTTCGCGCTGGACGACGACGGGGAGGAGCGCTTCGATCGTGCGACGGTCGAGCGAGACTTCGCGCTGATGACGGCCAACGGCATCAACGCCGTCCGAATCTACACCGTCCCGCCGCGCTGGCTGCTCGACGCGGCCTATCGCTTCGGTCTGCGTGTGATGGTCGGTTTGCCGTGGGAGCAGCACGTTGCGTTCCTCGACGAGCCCGATCGTTGCCGCCAGATCGAGGCGCGCGTGCGCAAGTACGCGAAGCGCTGCGCGAACCACCCCGCGATTCTCTGCTATTCCGTCGGCAACGAGATCCCGGCGAGCGTCGTCCGCTGGCTCGGCCGCGAGCGCGTGGAGCGATTCATCGAGCGGCTCTACCGCGCGGTGAAAGCGGAAGACCCCACGGCGCTCGTCACGTACGTGAACTTTCCGACGACCGAGTATCTCGCGCTGCCGTTCTTGGATTTTGTCTCGTTCAACGTCTACCTCGAGAACGAAGAGCCGCTGACCGCGTATCTCGCACGCTTGCAAAATCTCGCCGGCGATCGGCCGCTGCTGACGGCCGAAGTCGGGCTCGATAGCCGTCGCAACGGCGAGACCAAACAAGCCGAAGTTCTCGACTGGCAGCTCCGCACGATCTTCGCATCAGGCTGCGCCGGCACGTTCGTCTACGCTTGGACCGACGAGTGGCATCGCGGCGGATATGCGATCGAGGATTGGGACTTCGGGCTTACCCGTCGCGACCGGACACCGAAGCTTGCGCTCGCAACGGTCCGCGATGCCTTCGCGCAAGTGCCGTTCCGGCGTGACGTCGAGTGGCCGCGCATCTCGGTCGTCGTCTGCGCTTACAATGCGGGCAGTACGATCCGCGAATGCCTCGAAGCGCTGACGCGCGTCGACTATCCAGATTTCGAAGCGATCGTCGTCAACGACGGCTCGACCGACTCGACCGGCGCGATCGCCGCGGATTTTCCGGTCAAGCTGATCACCACCGAAAATCGCGGCCTCAGCAACGCTCGCAATACCGGGCTCCAAGAGGCAACCGGCGAGATCGTCGCCTATCTCGATAGCGATGCGTTTCCCGACCCGCAGTGGCTCAAGTATCTCGCATGGGCCTTTATTGATTCGGATTACGCCGGAATCGGGGGCCCGAACGTTGCTCCGCCGGGTCTCGGTCTGGACGCCGATTGTTTCGATAACGCTCCGGGTGGCCCGGCGCACGTGCTCGTCGACGATCGCGAAGCCGAGCACATTCCCGGCTGCAACATGGCGTTTCGCCGGCGACGACTGCTCGCGATCGGCGGCTTCGATCCGGCGCTGCGCATTGCGGGCGATGACGTGGATATTTGCTGGCGGCTGCAGGAGCGCGGGTGGAAACTCGGACTCAGCCCGGCCGCAGTCGTTTGGCATCATCGCCGCACGACGCTGCGTTCGTATTGGAAACAGCAGCGCGGATATGGCCGCGCCGAGGCGCTCCTCGAGCGGAAGTGGCCTGCGAAGTACAATGCGATGGGACATCCGTCGTGGGGCGGCCGGATTTATTCCAAAGGCGTAACGCCATGGCTCGGATTTCGCCGCCCTCGCATCTATCAAGGCGCGTGGGGAACCGCGCCGTTTCAATCGCTCGAACGGCCGGCACCGGGTCGATTCGCCGAATTGTCGCTCATGCCGGAGTGGTATCTCCTGATCGCAGCGCTCGCGGCCTTCTGCGCGCTCGGCGCGCTATGGCCGCCGTTGCTGTTCGCGTTGCCGTTGCTTGCAGTTGCGCTTGCGATGCCGGTGATGCAGGCCGCCGGCGCGGCGCGGCAAGCGTCGTTCGAAACCGAACCGCCGTCGGAATGGGCTTCGCTGCGCGCTCGATTTTTCGTCGGATTCTTGCACCTCGCGCAGCCGCTCGCGCGCCTCGCCGGGCGAATCGAATACGGCCTTACGTGCTGGCGCGCTCCGGTCGTACTTGCACCATCCATGATGGCGCCGCGCGCGTATACGTTTTGGAAAGAGCAGTGGCGAAGCCCCGAGGCGTGGCTTGAAGCGGTGGAGACGTCACTGCGCGCGGCCCGCGCGGTCAGCGTGCGCGGCGGCGATTACGATTCCTGGGATCTGCAAGTGGCCGGCGGCGCGTTAGGATCGGCGCGATTGCAAATGCTCGTCGAAGATCACGGGGGTGGCAAGCAGCTGGGCCGCGTTCGCACGCGTCCGCTCGTCTCCACCGTAGCGTTTGCGCTCATCGGACTCTTTTGCGTGCTCGCAGCGTTTGCTGGAGCGCAGCAAGCGTGGATTGCGTGCGCGGTTCTGTCACTCGCCGGGCTCGGCATTGCGGTCCGAACGGGCTTGGAAACCGCCGCGGCCATGACCCGCTTCGATCGCGCGCTGGGAGGGCTTCTTGAAGTACTTGATCGTCAACGGTGACGACTTCGGCGCGAGCCGCGGCGTCAATCGCGGAATCATGGAGGTTCACAGGCGCGGCGCACTGACGAGTGCCAGTCTCATGATCCTCATGCCGGCTGCGGCCGAGGCGGTTGCGCTGGCGAAAACGGCGCCGGATCTGAGCGTCGGCCTGCACATTGCGCTAACGAACGAAGATACGACGCCAACCGTCGATTTTAACGACGCGCGCGCGTGCGCCGGCGAGATCGAAAGGCAGATTGGAAAGTTTTTCGACCTGATGGGTGCGTTGCCGACGCACCTCGACACGCATCAGAACGTCCATCGTGACGAGCGATTGCGGCCGCTCTTGGTCGAAGCCGCCACGCGCTACGGTTTGCCGCTGCGCGAACATTCGGCGGTTCGATATTTTTCGAGTTTTTACGGCCAATGGGATGAAATCGCGCACCCCGAGCACATCAGCATCGAAAGCCTGCTGCATATGCTGCGCCAAGAGCTGCACCACGGCATCACCGAGCTGAGCTGCCATCCCGGCTACATGGGCCCGGATTTCGCGTCGCCGTACAACATCGAGCGTGAAATCGAGGTTCGTACGCTCTCCGACCCGCAATTTCTCGACTTCCTTCGCGAGAGCGGCGTGCGGCTCATCAACTTTCGCGACGTGCCGATGCCGTCGAAGCCGTTGGCTCACGCATGAGAGTCGTCGTTTCGCCGCATAACGTCGTCAATTACCCGCCCGGCGGCGGCCATTTTTGGGTTTACATGCAGTACGTCGACGGTCTTCGGCGCATTGGATGCGACGTTTGGTGGCTCGAAGAGTTCCGCCGGTCCGGCGACGCGCAGGAAGAAGCGGCGCGCGTTGCGATCCTCAAGGAGCGCTTGGCGCGCTTCGGCATGGACGAGCGCATCATTCTCTACACGGGCGAGAACGAATTCGTCAACTGCGCGGCGTCGAAGGCCCAGCAGGTCTTTCGCGACACCGATCTGCTGTTGAATTTCCACCAGCGGATCGGCGTGCACGTGCTGGAGCAGTTTCGCCTCACCGCACTCGTCGATATCGACCCGGGGCTGCTGCAGTACTGGATCACGTCCGGGCTGCTCTCGGTCGCGCCGCACGATCTGTATTTCTCGACCGGCGAAACCGTCGGAAAGCCCGGTGCCAAATTCCCGGATTGCGGGCTGCAGTGGATTCAAATCCGTCCGCCCGTGAGCCTCGACCTATGGCCGCGGTTGCCGGCGCCGGACCGCGGGCGGTTCACGACGGTTTCGAACTGGTGGGGCCACGAGTGGGTGTCGGACGAGGACGGCATCCACGACAACAACAAGCGCACTGCATTTCTCGAGTTTGCCGATCTTCCGCAGCGGACGCGCGTGCCGCTCGAGCTAGCGCTGCTGCTCGATCTGCAGGATCGTTCCGACGTCGAAGACGGCGAACTGCTGAAAAGCAAAGGCTGGCGCGTTCGCCAGGCGCACGAGGTTGCCGGCTCGCCGCTGAATTACCAGGCCTACATCCAGGGATCTCGCGGCGAGTTCAGCTGCGCGAAATGGTCGTGCATGAAGTTTGAAAACGCCTGGATCAGCGATCGCACGCTCTGCTACCTCGCGACGGGACGCCCCGCGGTCGTGCAAGATACCGGCCCGAGCGCGATCTTTACGGGAGAGCGTGGCCTGCTGCGCTTTTCGACCCTTGCGCAAGCCGCGGCGGCGCTCGACGAAGCCGAGGCCCATTACGACCTGCACGCGCGGGCCGCGCGTGAGCTCGCGGAGCTGTTCGATGCGCGCCGCGTTGCCGAAACGATCGTGCGTCAGGCCGGCCAGCGAGCAGCGGCGGTACCACGTTGAACGCTCGCCCGAACATCGACCGGAACGTTTTCGGGCGCATCGTCGCGTTCGCGCGCCCGTATTGGCTGAAAGTCGCGGGAACGTTCCTACTGAGCATGGCGGCCGTGCCGCTGACGCTGCTGACCCCGCTTCCACTCAAGATCGCCGTCGACAACGTGATCGGCTCCAAGCCGCTCCCCGGCTTTTTGCACTTCATAAGCGGCAATCTGTACGTGGTGCTCGCTGCCGTCGCGCTGCTCTTGGTCTTCATTACGTTCTTACTCTACGCGCAAGGAATGGCGGTCTGGCTCGCCTCGACCTATCTCGGCGAGCGGCTCGTGCTCGATTTCCGCGCGGCGCTCTTCGGCCATGCGCAGCGGTTGTCGCTCGCGTATCACGACCGCACCGGAACGACGGACTCCGTCTTTCGCATCCAATACGACGCCGAATGCTTCCAGCACGTGCTGATCGACGGCATCATTCCGCTCGTCAGCGCGCTTTTGACCGCGCTCTCCGTCGTCGTCGTTACGGCCTGGCTCAACTGGCAACTCGCGCTCGTCTCGCTGGTCGTCTGTCCGATTCTCTACCTGCTGACGACGCGCTTCGGGCGGCGTCTGCGCGGGCGTTGGTACGAAGTCAAAGACATCGAGAGCTCCGCGATGTCGGTCGTGCAGGAGGCGCTCTCGGCAGGTCGCGTCGTCAAAGCCTTCGGTCAAGAAGAGCACGAGCAGCGCCGCTTCGTTCATCGCGCCAGCCGCCGGCTCAAAGGCCAGCTCGACATTGCATGGCTGCAATCGAAGTTCGATCTCGCGATCGGCGTGACCGTCGCCGCGGGAACCGCCGCAGTGCTGCTCCTTGGCGTCGTCCAAGTGAAAACCGGCCATCTTTCGACCGGCGAGCTGCTGATGGTGCTGGCATATCAAGCGCAAGTTTATCTGCCGCTGCGCACGATCAGCAAGAAAGTCGCCGATCTGCAAGGCGGCCTTGCCAGTGCCGGACGCGCCTTCGCGCTCCTCGACGAGCTGCCGGAAGTCACCGAAAAGCCGCACGCCAAACGTCTGGAACGCACGCGCGGCAACTTCGTCTTCGATAACGTCTCGTTCGCCTACGAGCCGGGCCAGGACGTGCTGCACGGAATCTCGCTTGGCGTCCGCGCCGGCAGCCGCGTCGGCATCCAAGGAAGGACCGGCGCGGGCAAGACGACCCTCGTGAGCCTGCTGACTCGTTTTTACGATCCGACGAGCGGCGCGATACTGCTCGACGGTGTCGACTTGCGCGACTATAAGCTCGCCGACTTGCGCAACCAGTTTGCGATGGTGCTGCAAGAGACGATGCTCTTCTCGAGCACGATTCGAGAGAACATCGCCTACGGCAAGCCCGACGCCACCGATGAAGAGATCCGCGAAGCGGCACGCCGCGCGAACGCGCACGATTTCATCGAAAGGCTGCCCAACGGTTATCTCACCGACGTCGGCGAGCGCGGAATGCTCCTATCGGGCGGCGAGCGCCAGCGCATCTCAATTGCCCGCGCGTTCTTGAAGGACGCGCCGGTGCTGCTGCTCGACGAGCCGACAAGTGCGCTCGATTTGGCGACCGAGGCCGCGATCGTCGACGCTATGGAGCGTTTGATGGAGCAGCGGACCGTCTTCACGATCGCGCATCGTACCACGACGCTCGCGCGCTGCGACGTCCGCTTGGAGGTTGACGACGGAAAACTCCGGGAGCTGCAGACCGTTGCGTAAGCCGCGCATCGTCGTCACGGGGTTCGTCGGACTCTTTCCGTTCGGCGGAGTGATTTGGGATTACGTGCAGTACGTGGCCGGTTTCGCGAAGCTCGGCTGCGACGTAATCTACCTCGAAGATACGGGCGCGTGGCCCGTCTACCAGAACGAAACCGATGCTTCGTATAACGTCGCCCACGTCGCAGCGGCGATGGATCACTTTGGATTCGGCGACCGCTGGGCCTACCGCGACGCGATCACCGGCCGGTGCTTCGGCATGTCGGAGACGGCCCTCAACGACTTCTGCCGATCGGCCGACATCTTCCTCAACCTGTCGTGCTCGGCGACGCTGCGCGAGGAATATGCGGCAATTGAGGTGCGGGCGCTGGTCGATACCGATCCGATGTTCACGCAGCTTCAATATCTGCGCGATGTATCGCTGGACGGCGGCCCCACCGGCATGCGCGACTTGGTCAAAAACCACACGCATCACTTCAGTTTCGGCGAGCGCATCGGCAACGACGGCTGCCGCATTCCGACGCTCGGACTGCAGTGGCATCCCACGCGTCAACCGGTCGTGCTCGACTATTGGCCGGTAAGCGAATCGCCGAACGGATCGTCGTCTTATTCGACGGTTATGAACTGGCGCGTCGTCGACGACGTCATCTTCGAGGGCGAGCGTTGGGGGCAGAAGGACGTCGAGTTTATGCGTTTCCTGGGACTGCCGGGGCGTGTGCCGGAGATCCGTCTTGGCGTCGCGGTGAGCCTCACGCCGGAGTCACGATTCCCGGCCACCGCCGCGCGCTTGGCGGGATGGGCGGTGCTCGATCCTTCGGTCTGCGCGCACGACGCGCCGAGCTATCAAGATTTCATCGTGGCGTCGCGGGGCGAATTTTCGGTCGCGAAGCAGACCTACGTGAAAGCCAATACCGGCTGGTTCTCGTGCCGGTCCGGCTGCTATCTTGCAGCCGGACGCCCGGTCATCACACAGGACACCGCGTGGTCTAAACTGCTGCCCGCCGGCCGCGGCTTGCTTGCGTTCCACGACGAG